>CACYDD010000403.1 GCA_902773065.1 uncultured Ruminococcus sp.
AAGGAGGTAAAAGCTTATGACGATGATTGCGGTTTAAAATCATTCAAAGCAAATCTAAATGGAAGGAAATAATAATTATGAAGTAAATGACAACTCGAACTGTAACAACAGTTCAAAAGGCAGATATGCTTATATCCCGGATTCTTTCTCACTTGAAGAAAAAGCCAATTTTGACCGTTGCATTAATTTTATGGCACGCATGCTTGAAAAATATAAAGAAGATGTGCTGTTGCCGGAAACGGAGCAAGATGTTGAAAAAGCAACTGCAAAATAATGATTTCGGCAGAGAATACAGAATTGATTGTGTATTCTCTGCTTGACTTTCATTTATATAATCAATATAATATGTTTGACTGCGAATTACAATGCAAAGCGAGAGGGACTTTTATGAAACAAACAAACTGTTATATATATCTGCGGGTATCTACTGCTATTCAGGTTGACGGTTACAGCCTGGATGCCCAAAGAGAGCGACTGACAAAATATGCATACGGCAATGATTTCCGCATTGTCGGCGAATACTGCGATGCCGGCAAATCAGGTAAAAATCTTGACGGCCGTCCCGATTTTAAGCGAATGCTGGATGATATTCAAGCCGGAAAAGATAATGTCGCCTTTGTTCTTGTGTTCAAGCTCTCACGTTTCGGCAGAAATGCTGCGGATGTTCTGTCTTCACTACAGTTTATGCAGTCATACGGCGTCAATCTGATTTGTGTTGATGACGGCATCGACAGTTCAAAAGACAGCGGAAAACTGATGATTTCCGTTTTATCAGCCGTTGCCGAAATAGAAAGAGATAACATTCTTGTTCAAACAATGGAAGGCAGAAGACAAAAAGCCCGTGAAGGCCGCTGGAACGGTGGTTTTGCGCCGTATGGCTATGAACTTGTAAACGGAGAACTTAAGGTCGTTGAAGATGAGGCGGAAATCATTCGCCTGATTTTTGAAAAATTCATCACTACAAATCTCGGCATCGGCGGCGTCGCCGACTGGATGAACAATCAGGGATACCGTAAAAAGTTACGCCAGAACAACAAACTTGAAAACTTTTCGATTCATTTTGTCAAGGGTGTTCTGGACAATCCGGTTTACTGCGGCAAAATTGCATTCGGTCGAAGAAAGACAGAAAAAATCAAAGGGAAAGTCAATGAGAGTCATGTTGTAAAAAATGATGATTATTTCTTGTATGACGGCATCCATGATGGTATAATAACGGAAGAAACCTGGAATGCCGCACAGGCAAAGCGTAAGCTGACAGGTCATGCAAACCCGAAGCGCTACAATCCCGAGCATGAGCATATTTTAACCGGGCTTTTGAAGTGTCCTGTTTGCGGTGCAGGTATGACAGGTAATTTTTCCAGAAAGCACGGCAAAGACAAATATGAAAGATTTTATTATCATTGCAAACATGCCCGTTTCCTTCCGGATGGAAGAAAATGCGATTACAAGAAAAACTGGAATCAGGACGATGTTAATCAGGCTGTAGAGCAGATTGTCCGGGCAATGGTTTCAAATAAGGATTTTGAAACGGCAATGAAAGAAAAAATCGGAGACAATTTGGATGTCACGAATCTTGAATCTGAAATAAAGAATCTTCGCACTCGGCTACGCAAAAAAGAAACCAACAAGGCAACTTTGATTCAGCAGATTGATGACCTTGACCCGGATGATAAAAACTATTCCCGTAAAGCCTCGGATCTGAATGACCGCCTTGAAAAGTTCTATTATGATATAGATGAAATAGACCGTCAAATCGAAGACGCAGAAAAACGATTGGCAAGTGTTCAGCAAAACAAAATCAACAGCGACACGATATACAAGTATTTACTGTATTTTGACCGCTATTATGATTCGTTTACCGATGCCGAGAAAAAAGAGTTCATGCAATCTTTTATCGAATCTATTGAAATCTTCGAGCAAAAGCAGGAAGACGGCCGATTCCTGAAATCAATCGAATTCAAGTTTCCCGTTTATTTCAACGGTGGATATGTTAAGCAGCTTGGTTTGACTGATGAAAATACACTTGAGACGGTGGTGCTGATGACGGGGAAACAGAAAAATCAGATTTCGGAGGATAATCTTATATGAATTTGCCTAATAAACTCACTGTATTACGTATAATACTGGTTCCTGTATTTTTGGGTGCCATGATTCTGAAATTTCCTTATCATTTCTTGGCG
>CACYDD010000404.1 GCA_902773065.1 uncultured Ruminococcus sp.
GAGAGCAAAGAAAGGCTATATTGACCTGGGCAAAGGAAGTCAGACACCGGAGGGTGCAATGAGCCTTGTAGAGGAGTTGAACACCCTACCATAAATTTAAAGTGTATAAGTCAGATTTCTTCTTTCTGTACTTACACACTTTATTTTACACTATCTTAAAGGTTCATAGATATCAAGACGGAAGGCGGCTCAGTAAAGGGAAAAACGGCGATGTATTGCCGGTCAACTCACAAAACACGCACGTCAATTATTTCTTTCTATCAGCAGAAGTAATGCCTGGGCTGATTCGTTCTTAGGCCTTGTGTATCGCTTTGCAGCTTGCTGAGTTTCACGGATTCAGGTTTTACTTTCCGAAGCATCTGCTTCCTTAGCTCTTCTCATCTGATACTATTACGTATTTTTCGGGTATAAAAATAAAAGCCAATGAGGACAGTTTCATTCACTGCTGCTCTTTGGCTTTCATTATTTTCTGTTGATGGTATTATTTTCCGGGGTGTTAATTAGTTACTGTTATAGTAAAGTCTTTTGCAGCCACGTTGCGTGTGGTGTCCTTTGCATAGGTTCTGATGGTGTAAGTTCCTGTTGCTATCGGCTTGAATTCCTCACTTGCGGTTGAACCGAACCTGACAAATTTTGTTGAGGTACTCTTCTTGTAGTAGAATTCATAGGTATATGTACCTGAACCGCCCATTGCTGCACCGGTCACGGTCACTGAACTGCCAACTGCAGCACTTGTTTTGTTAATGTTTGTTTTGTTGGCAAAACCTGTTGTTACTGTTATAGTAAAGTCTTTTGCAGCCACGTTGCCTGCGGTGTCCTTTGCATAGGTTCTGATTATATAACTACCTGCTGCTATCGGCTTGAATCCCTCACTTGCAGTTGAACCGAACCTGACAAATTTTTTTGAGGTACTTTTCTTGTAATAGAATTCATAGGTATATGAACCCGAGCCGCCCGTTGCTGCACCTGTCAGCGTTGCTGACTCGCCAACAGCAATGCTGGTCTTGTCAATACTTGTATTGTTCTCAAGTTTTGCTGTTACGGTTACGGTAAAATCTTTCCTTGCAGCAGCACCTGCGGAATCATTAACATAAGTTCTGACGATGTAAGTTCCTGCTTCTGCCGGCTTGAATATGCCGTTTGCAGTTGTGCTGAACCTTGTAAATTTGCTTTCACCGCTCTTCTTATAGTAGTAAAGATATTTCTAAGAGCCTGAACCTCCTGTTGCTGCACCTGTTACAGTTGCTGACTGACCGACAGCAAGGTTTGTTTTGTCGATCGTTGTGTTATTGGTCAAAGGCACTTTTACTGTTACTTTGCAGGTTGCCGTCAGTCCGTTGGCAGTTGTTGCCGTTATGGTTGCTGTGCCTGCTCCTATCGCTGTCACCTTGCCGTTTTCATCAACTGTTGCAACATTGCTGTTGCTCGTTGTCCATGTTACGGTTTTGTCTGTTGCATTGTCGGGTGTAACGGTTGCGGTCAGGGTTTCATTTCCGTCTTTCGTAATCACAACATCAGATTTACTTAGTTTTACAGAAACTGCTTCGTATGTCACAGGAGCTGTTATCTCAAAGGATTTCGAGCATACGATAGCTTCCTTGTAAACGAACTGTATTTCATATCTGCCGACAGCCGCTGTACCGATAAACTTCAAACGAGCACCGCCGGGAACATCTGCATTATACTCTCTTATTACTGATGAGTCTATCTGCATTTCATCATCTGCTGTGAATTCATATAAGTTGATTGCCATGTCAGGTGCTGACTTGGATACACATTCCCATGCCTCGTCAAGATAGAAATCAAAATAATCGGCAGGGATATACGGAGTAATAATTTCGTCAAGATAGAATGTCACAGGCTCGCCGTCGTATGTCTTATCAAGCTCTCCGCCTGTCCATGTGTATGTGCGTTCTTTCCAGACCGGGAAAAGGATCATTTCTTCCAATCCATAAGTTACATCGTTGATCTCGATTTCACCGGTGGAAGTATCTATGACATCTCCGGGGTGACACGTCATAAATGAGTTGAACAGATCATCGCTCAGTGATACGCATACAACGGAGGAGGCTGATGGATTATCATCAGGCGGCAGTTCTTCACTTGTCTGCGTATTTACATTTTCCATTGCCATAAAATAAGACTTCGGGTCAGTCAGTACCCAGCAGTCAAACATCATGCCTTCGGGCGGTGTGAGCATACATTCAGGGAATACGATATTCTTACCCTCTTCATACTGAATATATTCAGTACGATCAAAACCGTTTTCGCCGTTTTTGACAGTCAGTCCGTATGAACCGCCGTTGAGTTCAATCCGTAATCCCGGTCCCTGCATATGTATGGTAAATGTCATGGAGTCGATGTATTCGTCCTCACCAGTGCCGTACCATGCACGCACAAAGCCCTCATAATCCTCCCACTTGTTGGTGCTTGTGATAGGATATTCATTGTCGCCGTCAAGCTCAACAACGGTTTTGTTATCGGGATCACTAACAGGGTAGTAGATCAGCTGCTGCTTATATGCCTCAGCACTGAGTTTCCAGAACGGTGCAAATTCACCGTACACAGGTGCGATGTTTTCGTCCTCGATATAGGTGCTTGTTTCATCATCGTAGTATCTGCCGGGCTGTTGGGTGAAACGGAATCTTTCAACAGTAAAGGTTGATTCACAGACTTTTTTCAAGCCACCGCCATCATCCTTCCTGAATACGATGACTATATAGTCTGCACTGTCCTTGTCTTCCGGCAGAGTTACAGTACATGAGGTTGCATTATCAACTATAGGCGGCTCACTCCAACCGCACGGCTCGCCGGAGGCATCGTAGTAGTCGATTCGTCTGACATCAATACAGTCAGCAACAAAGCTCAGCTTCCAGTTTACGGTATATGTTCCGTCAGCACCTGTCATTCCGCTTTCGGGCTGCCGAGTAAAGCACCGATCAGTGGAAATTTGAAAAGAGTCAGAGCAAATATAATCCTGGTCATTGCGATAAGCATAGATTTTATATTCATAGTTGTAAACAAGACCATCGTCAAACTAACCGGATATCAGAGAATCCTGCGGCAGCGTGACAGAAATATTACCGTCGTTGTTTGTGATGTCAGCATCCACAAATTCAAAATTAATGAGGGTTGATAAGCCTCTTGCGATTTTTACCTTTGTGGGGGAAAAATTGGTCTTTGCATCAACACTGTATGTCAGCGTATCTGCCGAAATGGTTATCTTGCTTTCGGGCTGCACGGTGAACGCATAATCAACAGCAAAGACTGTCATCGGGCAAATTCCTATACACATCATAAGTACAAGAAACAGACTTAAAAAGCGTTTCGATAGCTTAACCATGTTGTCCTCCTTTCTTTCACACTGTCAGGTGTGTCAGGATGTTCCGCTGCCGTCTGAACACTCATGCGGCTGTATCCTGATACTACAGTCCATGAGATCGCAGTTCCGACGGGTCGTCTTTGTTTTTTCATAAAACGCACCTCCGAAAATAAATATAGAATATAAAAACCGTAACCCATAAGATAATAATAATCTCATCGGCTACGGTATTTATTAACTTGATTCAGTATCGAACGGCACAACTATGCCATGTCTGTTTGTCGAATTTATAGCAAACCCCGGCATACTTGTCAACCCCTTTTTTCGGAATCTTTTATAAAACTTTTACACATAATCTTATAAACTCTCCTATCATATGTTTAACATATATTTTCTAACAATACAAGTATTTGTGCGGATATCGAAAAAAATTATGTCTAAATTGCATAAATTACAGCAGGACAGAGTTAAATATAGGTTAAAGTGCTAAAATCGGATTTTTTATAATATGTTTCGGCTCTCCGTTAAGGCATCAATAAATGGCACAAATCAGTAGTCCGTAAACTTAACTCTTTCAAATCGACTCGATTTTGCCGGAGAACCGGTCAATACAAAACAACGGAAATACTCCAAAACAAGCCTATAGTGCAGAGAAAAAAAAAAAAAAAAAGTACGGCAAGGTTGAATTAAATAGCTATTCTTGAAGTTGTGAGCGATACATCTAAAATTGAACGATGGTTTAGCTGGATTTTTGTATAATTCAGAGAAAATTAATTTTTATTCCTAAAAAATGGATTTAATGAACGGTTCATGAACACTCAATATGGTATAATGTATGCAAGGACAAGGAGAAGGAAAAGAAGTATGATGAATGATACTGAGAAAAGTATTGACAAAATTGTGTCCGATTTGATATAATAATAACAGATAGGGTGTAGTTTTACCCTTTCTACAATTAC
>CACYDD010000405.1 GCA_902773065.1 uncultured Ruminococcus sp.
GGATTGATTTCCGATGCGAAGGCAAGTTCCTCCTGACTTAAGCTTCTTATTAATCGAAATTGACGAATTCTATCTCCGATTATACAAGATATATGATTTCGATCTAAATGCATAACAACACCTCGCTCAAATTAATAAGATTGCATTTCTGAAAAAACACCGTGTTTATTCTTTTATAAATTCAAATAAGATCAAGACACTTTATCGAAATATCATAAATTGTCGAATAAAGAATACATAAAGGATGCTTTGTAATATAAGCCACGCATTTTATGACTAAATGTAAATAATATTGACAATTATCTTATGCCATGCTACAATATTATCAATACAGTAAGGGTTCATGTATGTTGCCTAATCACCACGAGGAGATGAAAAATATCAATGAAAAATGACAAGTTCAAAAAAGACCTAATTGAAATGCTCAGTGATCCTGACGTAGTTCGTAAAATAAGGGAAATATGTGTCGATAAAGGCGTATCTAATGATGTAGCTGATCCTTCATATTACAAAAGAGAAATACAGAAGCTCCGTAGCGAGAATTCCGATTTGGAACGAACAGTAGAATCACAAAAGACTGATATTGCAACAAGAGACGGGAAAATTGAGAAACTCAATCGTAAAATTGAAGATGTCAGCCAGGAAAAAGCTAAAATAGAGCAAAGCTTAAGGGAAAAAGAGAATCAGGTTGAGAAACTTCAAAAGGAAAAAGCACCTTTACAAAATATTGCATTGAATTTTAAAACTCCTCTGGTTCTTTTTCAACAATACAAATCATTAAGTGAGGAATCGAGAAGACAGCTTTCCACTACTGTTTCTGATCGAGATCCGCTTACCTTTATTGCTTCTTTGAGTGAATCCAACCGTCTAGAATCCCTGTGGGACAGCATCAGGTATATGATCGTGAATCATATTTGTACAGAGGATATTCCTGTATTGAAAAAGATTTTTTTCTATTTCTTCAATCTGATAAACGATTCATTATCGGAACCTGTTTATGCACTGAATGATGACAAAATAGGCATTAGATATGATGATACCATACATAGCAGGGGGTATGAGAGTTCCGCTCAGGGTGTAATAATTGAAATTCAGCTACAAGGGTATTACTCTGTGAATACAAAGAAAATAGTCAAGAAATCAGTGGTAAAAGCAGAATGAATCAGGCTGTCGAAAAGCTTGAATGATAGAAGGATAAGGAATTTATGTCAAATCCCAATGTACGTTATTTTTTGCTCCTGCGTTACAAAGGAACGCTGTCTGTGGTAGAGCATGGCATTCTCACGCAAAATCTGATTCCGTTTTACGGCAAAAAACAGTCCCCGTATAGTGATGATCTGTGGAAAATGCTGATACGAAAAGCACACATTGAAAAGAATCAGGATGTTGATTTCTGCTTGATTTCGGATGATGATCATTGGAATCCGCCGGACAGAGATTTGTCCGTTGCTGCTGAAAACGAAAGCGTATGGAATGAACAAATCATTTTGTATGCCATACAGCTGATAGATCCCGGCGATTCCTTGGAGATTGTTACGGAAAGCGGCAGCCAGCTTTGCCGTTATGCCGGGAAATACCCCAATAATCAGCCATACAGATTGACAGCCCGATTTGCGCGTTTCGATGCAGTGAAAGAGCTGCCGGTAGACAGTGAAACATACCAAAAGAAAACCGCCACGGTCAGCACGCCGCCCGATATGACGCAAGATGCCGGTCTGACGGAAGAAGAATACAATCAGGCGTCGGCATTGTGCCGGATATTTGTTGACGAAAACCGAGCCGCCGCTAAGAGAGGAAAGAAGTAATCTATTATGTCACAGAATCAAAACTGTTTACAGGGTTCGACTGCATTGCGGGAAAACCACGATAGCCATCATGACGAAGTTTCACGTTCCATCAATAAGATTACCACGGGAAGCAAAGCGTTTCACAGTGTGGAGTGTTATATTCCCACTGAGGCAATACTAAAGTGCTATGAGAACTTGATAGACGAATTTGTAGAGTCTTTGACGAAAATGCTGTGGATTGAATGTGAGAACGTATATTATATTCCAAAATACGAGCTGATTGTCCAAAAGGCAAACGACTATCCAAATTCTGGTTATCAGAAAACACTTATGGGATACAGTACGCAATGCTTTACAACAGAGCAGGCAAAGTACTTATTCTATACAAATAAAAATCAGCTTCCGACTACGATCATTACTGCTATCAATAATTCCAAAAAATATAATGGAAACTCATATATTTCCTGCGATAACAATAATCGGGCACTTAGTATGGAAAGTGGCACAATTTGCGACTGGGGAAGTGGCGATGGCGATAAAATCAGAATACATTCTGCTTCTCTTACAATAAAGAAGTTTATTCACAAATTGCTAAAACAAGACTTTAGAGTGCTTATTAGTGATAACAGTAACAGTAAATTGATAAAGATCTTCAATCTTATGAAAGAAAATTCTATAACCGAAGCTATTCCGCCATTCACCCAAGATGAACGCATTGATGCGTTTCGTAGTTTATATGTCCAGCCTGATTTGGTAGAAAAGCTGTCTGAATTGCTCCCTGTCGAAAACGAAATAAATAATATTACCATGAACCAGATTATGCTGGACAGTCTCATCACGAACGTGCTGAGCGCCGACCAGCAGAGAGCTGATCTTGAACCGGATGACCGAAAATGCGTGGAAGACATCAATCTGGGACACTGGGAACTCTGGGGAGCGGACAGTGCCGGCGGTGAGGATATTCCGCTGGGAAGAGAATTGGTAGCGCGAAACCCTGTTGCCGA
>CACYDD010000406.1 GCA_902773065.1 uncultured Ruminococcus sp.
CTCTTCCCTTACGAACTAACTGGTTAAACGTTGGCATTCTTGCACCTCCTTGCATCTATGATAAAAATTTATGTTCAGCGGACAATTTCATATTTGTCCGATAAACAGCACATTATACAATTTTGCCGTAATTTATTCCGACAATACCGGATTTTTGTTGTTGATCACAGCAAAACCACATAAAACAGGCTATTCGCCTACAATTAGTTATTGTAGCATAAGCGAACAGCCTTTGTCAAGCATTATTTTGCTGTAAATCAGCATTTTTTATCATGACCGTGACTTTTTACGATCAGCACCTTGGAAATTCTTCTCTGGTCTACCTCCTGAACGGTAAATCTTGTACCGTTGACAACAATAGAGGGATGCTCGCCGCTTTTCGGAATATGCCCCATTCTGTCAAGCATCAATCCTGCCAGTGTATCGTTTTCATCGTCGCAGAAATCGATGCCTGTCAGCTCGCTGATCTCGTCCAGCGGTGTCGCGCCGTCAACCGTAAAACTGTGTTCGTCCAGTCGTTGTATCTCCTCGTCCTCGTTATCATATTCATCCTGAATATTTCCGACGATCGACTCAACCAGATCCTCCATAGTGATAATACCGCCTGTGCCGCCAAATTCGTCCACAACGACCGCGATCTGCGTTTTATGCTCCGTCATATATTCAAACATTTCGCTGCACCGTTTCGACTCGGGAACAAAGACCGCTTCCTTGATCATATCCTTGCCGATCACGCTCTCAGGTGCGTTGGTGCTGACAAATTTCAGCAGATCCTTTACATATATGATGCCCTCAATATCGTCGATATCATCATGATAAACCGGAATTCTTGATTTTCCGCTTTCGATTGCCTGCCTTGCCACATCCGTAATTTTCGCATCATCTCTGACAGCCACAACATCCTTGCGATGAGTCATAATTTCTCCTACACAGGTATCATCAAAATCGAAAACATTTTCGATCATATCCTTTGTGTTGCCTTCAATAACGCCGCTTTCCTCTCCTTCGTCAACCATCATCAGAATTTCCTCTTCTGTCATAGGATCTGCCCTTTTTCCAGTATTATATCCTAAAATCCTGAGAATAATATCAGAAAGAAAGTCCGATAAACCGACAAGCGGGAATAATGTGACACATAAAATCAGAAATGCGCCCGACAGTCCTTTCAGAACCGAGCCTGCCTTGCTGATTCCGATCCTTTCAGGAATAATTTTTCCCAAAGACAGCGTCAGCACAAAAGAGAGCAGAAATACCACTGCTGCTCCCGCAAAAGCAATCACAGCATGATTTTCTGTCAGAAACCGCAGCATCTCCGAAAGTCTTGGCGAATACGTCAGCACTGAAAGAATCACCGCCGCAAACGAATTCAGTGCAAAGCCTGCTGCCGCATACCGCTTATATTTAATTTCTGCATCCAGTATTTTCAAAATCTTTTTTGCCTTCTTTTCGTCCTTTTCCGCCTCATGCCTGAGCGAGCCTGAAGCATTCGCACTCAATGCACCATAGCACAGTGAAAAAATAAAGCACAAACATAACAGCAGCAATATCACAGCCGTTACCACAGCCGCAGCAGAATCCCCCGCAAGAAAATCCATTAACCTCGTACTGCCGTCCGCATCCCCTGACATAAACAAAAACACTCCTTTTTTTAATGAGGAATTAGGAATGAGGAATGAGGAATGTTATATTCCGTCAGCTTCTACATCCCATCCGCTATTTATCATATTCTCAATATTACAATAATAATAAAAAAAATAACGGCTGTCAACGGCAAAATAAACATATATTTCTAAAGCAATCAGTAAAATATTATATTAATACAATGAAAGGAACATCATCATGCTTAACAAAACACTGCTTTATTCGCCGTGCGACAGAAAAACAAGGGAAGCACTCATTGGTGGTTTGCTGCTGGATCACGGCTTTCTGACAAAGGAAACCATCGGAGAAAGCCGCTGTGCAAGACCGATCGACCTGATATGTCTCGGAAACAGAAAAAAACAAGTGCTTCTGTCGGGAGCATTTCACGGTATGGAATGGATCACCACTTCGGTTCTTTTGCGTTTTCTTGACGAGGTCTGCACAGCTGTCAAAGAAGGAAAAAGTATCTGCGGTGTCAGGATCGGTACATTTCTGAATATGAGGGGACTTGCCCTGATCCCATGTGTGAATCCCGACGGCGTAGAAATTCAGATTCATGGTGCAAAAGCGGCTGACGAATATGAAACTCTGGTCAATACCGCCAGCGGCGGAGATACCTCACACTGGCAGGCAAACGCCGCCGGGGTGGATATCAACCACAACTTCAATGCAGACTGGGAGGAACTTCACCAACTGGAGCAGGAAAACGGTATCACTGCCCCTTCTCCTACACGCTACGGCGGAAAATATCCCGAAAGCGAACCCGAAAGCCGTGCCATCGCTTCTTACTGCCGTGCCGGAAATATCACTCATGCCTTAGCTTTCCACACACAGGGGGAAGAAATATACTGGAGCTTCGGCAATTATACAGATGATGAAGCCTGTAAAACCGCCAAAGCTATGTCCTACACAAGCGGTTATACCGTCAGTGAACCGGAGGGGCTCGCTGTCGGCGGCGGCTTCAAAGACTGGTTTGTGCAGAAATTTCGCCGTCCTGCCTTTACCGTTGAACTCGGAAAAGGCACAAACCCTCTCCCCGTCACCGACCTTGACAGCATCTATCACAAAGTCAAAGAAATGCTCGTCCTCTCTCTCGTCCTATAAAAAAACATAACGAGTAACACTATTCAAATTAAAAATTGATGTTAAGGGAGAACATACTAAGGATTTCTAATGTGTACGCATATGCTTTTCAAGAAAAGCAAAAGATTTTTCTATTCGGTAAAATAATAAACAGATTTGATAAAATGTACAATTTTCAAATAAATTATTGACTTTTTCATTAAAAAGATATATAATCTATAAAAGGATTCTAATCTAAGGGAGGTTTAACCTATGAACAAATCATTATTAACTGTGCTTCTTTCCGTAATCGGCGGTGTGGCAGCTGTTACCGCTGCGGTTACAGCGTTTCTCATCTTCAAGGAAAAGAAGAGGAGAGACGAAGAAGAACTCGAACATTATCTTGACAGTTCGATTCAATAATTTTACATTTACATTCCGTCGTTAATCGGCGGAATTTTTTTGCAGTAAAGCAGCCCTCCGTATTCTGAAAATACAGAGGGCTGTTTTTATTCACTGAGGCGTTTCTGAGGATTGTCTTCAATGACAAACGACGCATGAACATTCACGCTGTGTTTTGCATAATACAGTGCCTTCAGGGCTGCGGAATACAGTTGTTCATAGGAACGTCCGTCATCAGGATACAGACTGATACCAAGCTTTGCACAAACGGAAATTTCTCCGTCATCAGTCTTATAGCTGTTATTGATGGCAGCACTGATCTGCTCTGCTTTGCGGATCAGCGTATCAGTGTTATTCAGACCCTTGACAAATATAATAAACTGTGAACCGTCTGTCCTGCCGATAATATCCGAATCTCTGAAAATATCGCGCAGGTTGGCCGCGGTTTCCTTCAGGATCGCATTAGCAAACATTTTTCCGAAGCATTCCTCCACAAGATCAAAGCCGCTGATCTCAGCCACGATCAATGCGTGTGACCCTGTTACACCTTCTCCGTAAAGATAGGTTTTGATCTTGTTTTCTGCTGCACTTCTGCTGTAAAGATCCGTAATAAAATCGGTTCTTCCTTTTCTGGCAGTATATTCACTGTAGCTTTCTCTTTCCTCGGAAATATCATTGCACACAGCCATGATCTTTACAGGAATTCCGGCGGCATTTCTTACCGCTACAAAATGTACCCTGTTCCAGACATAATCATCCTTGTTCAGACTGTATATTCTAATCAGACATTCCGCATCCGAGCTTTCCGACCGGGCAAAATTCAGCTTTTCAAGGAATTTTCTGATATCATCGGGATGAATCAGCTCCGAATCTTTCAGGTTTTTGACAAAATCGAACATTTCAGGCATATATCCGTACATTCTTTTGAAGGAACCTGAGAATTTCACGCTGTCAAGTCTCGGAATCCATTCAAAAATAAACGATCTGGTCTGTTCGAGAATTTCATCATATATTTTATCACTTATCACAAGTGAATTTCTTTCTACTTCAAGAGCCGGGTATTCCGGTCTGACAGTCTCTTCCCTCATGCTGTTTTTGAAGCTGTCAACACTGATAAAGTCACCTGTATGGATACCAAACGAAAAATCCGCCTTCTGTTTCAGCTTTTTGATCAGCTCCTGATCGGCATTCATCGGCATGTAAGTATAGACACCCAGTCCTGTAAAACAGTCCATCAGGCACAGCAGTATCTCAACAGGGATAATACCGTCTGCCACATCATCAAGGAAGAAATTGGCAAAAGTGATCCTGTTGAAAAGACGGCTTGTGAATACCTTCGTATTGACAGATTTCAGTCCGACATTATAAACGCCGATCTCAAAGCCGCAGCTTCTCAGAAAATCCGCAAATTCCGCGACCTGACGCATATCCATTGACTGAATCATATCCTGGGAAATATTGATACATACATTGCTGCAGGTGATCGGATAATAGGTCAGAATTTCCTCTATCGCCTTGATGACCGTTTCGGCATCAAAGCCGTTGAACATCGTCATAACAGAAAGCTTCGGAATAACGATCTCTTCCTGCTCCAGCGACCAGATCACAGAGAAGATCCTGCGCAGGCTGTTCAGGCTGACTGCGGTAATGTTGCTGCTGTAGTACAAAGCAGAGTACATTTCGTCAAAATCAAAGCTTTCCTGATATTCGGAAGAGGTCTCCAGTACTTCATAGGAGGTGATTCTTTCGGAGGAAGAATCAATGATCGGCATAAAATATCTTTCAAATTCCAGTACAACTTTATTCTGAATTTCTTCCGAACCGTTATAAACCTGAAGCTCCCAGTTGGTTTTCATATTTTCATTATAGAAAAGATACATATTCTTGCCATTGATCTTGGCAATATCGACCGCCTTGGAAGCACACAGGAACAATTCATCAAAGGTTCTGCCATGTTTCGGGTAATCAACCACACCGATACAGGAAGAAATTTCAGGATAGGTCTTATTGTCAAATGTATAGCTTTTATGCAGGCATCGGAAAATATTGTCCACAAGCGACAAACATTCCTCTCTGTCAGGACAATCGTTCACGAAAACGATAAAATTATCATCCTCGACCCTGCCTATGATATTGCTGTCGCTGAACTGCTGTTTCAGAACTTCTGCTATATCCTTTAATATCTCATTGCCGAAACGATAGCCTGTCTGACGGTTGATGGAGCGGAAACCGTCGATATCGATCAGCATCAGCATATGGTTGCCGTTTTTACCGGTATGAGACAGATAATCTTCTATTTCATTTCTCAGTCCGTTATAGTTCCAGAGTCCCGTTACAGTGTCGCGGTCGGTATTGCTTTCGTCGAGTCCGGCTGTAACAGAACTGTAATTCAGGATCTGAATACTCATAAACGCTTTAATGATCTTGTCGTTATCCACAACGGGCACAGCCGTACAGCGAACCGCAACATAGATATCTCCGCCGATCTTCATCGGGCATTCCAGAACGATCCTGTCGTTATCTTTTTCAATTTCCTTTTCCAGATTATCCGTGCGGAATGTACGGACAAATTTATTGTGGTATTCATCGGGGCAAAGCTCTGCAAACAGCATTACTGCCTCGGAATAATTTTTCGGAGCATAGCCGAAAAGGTTTTTGAACTCTCCCTTTCTTTCTTCACAGTAATCCTTTTCAAAATCAAATTCAATAACATAATCGGAAATCTTGTTCAGTATCTCGCTGTCCTTTTTCCTTGTCTCCAGCATTTCAAGCTTCTGGTTTTCAATGGTACGGATGAGGTCGTTCCTGTCCATTTTTCTGTAAATATCCTTGTTGGAGGTTTCCTCCCCGTTTTCCTCGGAAAGACGGTGTTCCGTTCCTGTGGAAACACTGCTGTCGGCGTGGTTGACATCAGCATATTCTGCCGCAAGCTTTTTGAAATCACTGAGAACCTGACCAAAGCAGTCCATCATTTCATCAGAAAACTGACCGCAGGCACCTGTACGAATCATTTCAACAGCCTGTTCGTGAGTAAAAGCCGCCTTGTAGGGTCTTTCACTTGTCAGCGCATCATAACAGTCCGCAACGGCTACCACCTGCGCCCAGATCGGTATCTCGTCACCTTTCAGACCGTCAGGGTATCCCTTTCCGTCATATTTTTCGTGATGATATCTGCATATATCATAGCAATATGTAAAGTACTCGTTTTTCTCCACGGAATCCAGCTGATTCAAAAGGTCACAACCCTTAACGGTATGCTCCTTCATGATATTGAATTCTTCGTAGGTAAGCCTTCTCGGGCTGAGAAGAATGGAATCAGGAATTGCGATCTTGCCGATATCATGAAGAGAGGAAGCCGAAGCGATGAGATTGATCTTTTCCTCAGTCATATTATATTTCGGATATTTCACAGCAAGAGCCCGCAGCATCACTTCCGTAAATTTTTTGATTCTATGGATATGCCGTCCCGATTCTACATCACGGTACTCAATTACCGTACTGAGCGTATCAAGCATATCGTTGTTAATGGTATTGATCTTACGCTGCTGGAGCTTGAGTGCCTTATTCTGAGCAAGAATTTTAGCGGTCTGTTTTTCAATCAGGGCTTCAAGTTCGTTTTTATGTGAATACAGCTCTACAAGATTTGCCACGCGTTTTTTCACGATATGGGGATTCACAGGCGATTCTATGATCTCACTGTAGGGAAGCTCTATATTGATAGATTTTGCCTTGGAACTGTCTCCCTCTAAAATCAAAATAATCGGTACATTTTCAAAAATTTTCAGACTTGCCAGTGTCTTGACTGTTTCGCTGCCCAGACTCTTTGCAATATGTTCGTTAATCAATACGATCGAAATATTACTTTTATACTGAGTCAGAAATTTAAAGGCGAGTTCACTGCTTGAAGTCTGTATAATTTCGTACTGCGGAGAAAAAATTTCATGCAAAATAGATTTATTCATTTCAATATTATCCACCGCAAGCATTTTTTTCATCGCCGATCACTCCTTTACATTGAAATTGAACTTTCATAAATCATTCCTTTTTCCTTCATTCCGGAAAAAATATCATCTGATTTGATTTTTGTTTTAGTAATTAAAAAATCCCTGGATACCATTATACGCTTTTTTAATCAATTTGTACAGATGTTTTTATAAATTTATGTAATTTTTTTAAAAATACTTTATTTTTTTGTACAAAATTCACGCAGCTGGCACAGTAGCTGTATGTTCAATTCTCGTAACCGTTGGCTGTGCTCACCATTTCATCACAACTAAAACTTTCTTCCCGCAATTTAAATATAAACTTCAAACGCGGCGATAAACTTACCTGACACAATAAACTTGAACGCGAAATTGACAGCGGAGGCACTCCGCCAGATTCCGGTTTTTTATGAATAATCAGAAACGCGGCGATAAACTTACCTGACACAATAACTTGAACGCGAAATTGACAGCGGAGGCACTCCGCAACTTGAACGCGAGATTGACAGCGGAGGCACTCCGCCTTCCAGATTTTTTTAATTGCAAAGTAAGGTGAAATTTAATATTATGTAATATAGAAACTGTAAATAAGTTTGTTCGTAATGCGAACAAATTATAGAGGGCAGGATTCAGGAACATTCCTAATTCCTCATTCCTAATTCCTCATTTCATCCAAGGGGGACTTTAAAGTGAATATTGAACAGATCGATGCCTCTAAAATATTGATTTCTCTTTGTGATAAGGAGATGAAAGACTATAATGTAAGCTATGAAACACTGGGACTGCGTGATCTTCATGCAAGAAAGGTCATTCACGACCTTCTCAGCCGCGCAGAACACAAGACAGGAATGGAGCTTCACGGAAAACGGCTTGTTATTGAAGCAATGAAATACGACCACGGCTGTCTGCTGCTGGTGACAGTTGAACACACTGAAACAAGAAAAGTCTACCGCATCAAAAGCCGCAGCAGCTCCTATGCCTTTCGTTTTCACAATGCCGAAGACCTTCTCAGCTGCATTGAACAGCTTTACCGATACAGCGGCAGCACCAGAAGCACGCTTCTTGCTGATGACAACTGCTATTACCTGCTCCTGCCAAGGCTCATGTCTGACGACAGAATCCTGCGTATCATTTCAGAATATACCAATTACGCCGCCAAAGGTATACTCACTGCTCTTTCTCTGAAAGAACACACCAAAACACTTTCTTCCCCCAACGCCATCTCCGAAATAGGCAAACAGCTTTTATAATGCATAATGCATAATTCATAATTCATAATGCATAATGGGTGACGTGGACAGGTTTATTCTCCTTTTCTGTTTTCACTATACCCAATAATTCCACTTTCCACATTTAAAATAATGCTGTTTGTTGTAATTTGTTTCAATTTCGCACTTTTTAAATTTCCGGTTGACATTTTTATGCAAATCTGTTAAAATAATCATGACATCAAAGGAAACAATTACACAAAATGAACAGGGAGGTAATTTTGATGGCTCGTTTTACTTTACCACGTGATGTTTATCACGGAGAAAATGCTCTGGAAGCACTGAAAACTTTCAAGGGTAAAAAAGCAATTATTTGTGTCGGCGGCGGCTCTATGAAACGTTTCGGTTTTCTTGACAAGGCTGAAAGCTACCTGAAGGAAGCTGGCATGGAGGTTAAGATTTTTGACGGAATCGAACCCGACCCGTCTGTTGAAACCGTTATGCGCGGTGCAGAAGTTATGCTGGAATTCCAGCCAGACTGGATCGTTGCGATCGGCGGCGGTTCGCCTATTGACGCAGCTAAGGCTATGTGGATCAAATATGAATATCCTGATTGTACTTTTGAAGATATGTGCAAGGTTTTCGGTATTCCCGAGCTGCGTAAGAAAGCAAAATTCTGTGCGGTATCTTCCACTTCGGGTACGGCAACAGAAGTAACAGCATTCTCGATCATTACCGATTACAGCAAGGGTATCAAATATCCGATTGCCGATTTCGAGATCACACCCGATGTTGCTATTGTTGATCCTGCACTTGCTCAGACAATGCCCAAAAAGCTTGTGGCTCATACAGGTATGGATGCGATCACTCATGCGGTTGAAGCATATGTATCTACTGCTCACTGCGATTATACCGATCCGCTGGCAATTCATGCAATCGAAATGATCATGAACGACCTCGTTCCCTCCTACAATGGTGATACAGAAGCCCGCAACAGAATGCACAACGCACAATGTCTTGCAGGTATGGCATTCTCCAATGCACTTCTGGGTATCGTTCACTCTATGGCACATAAAACAGGTGCTGCCTTTGCAGACCACGGCGCACATATTATCCACGGTGCAGCCAACGCAATGTATCTGCCGAAAGTTGTTGCTTTCAATGCAAAGGATGAAGAAGCAAAGAAACGTTACGGTGTGATCGTGGATTATATGGGTATTGCAGATAAATCTGCTTCCGATGACGAAAAGGTTGCCGCTCTTATTGCTTACCTCCGCAAGATGAATGACGATCTTAACATTCCTCACTGTATCAAGAACTATGGTGCGGACAGCTATCCGACAGAAAACGGATTTGTTCCGGAAGAGGTATTCCTCGAAAGACTGCATGATATTGCTGTTAATGCCATTGCAGATGCCTGTACGGGTTCTAATCCGCGTCAGCCGAGTGTTGAGGAGATGGAAAAGCTGCTCAAATGCTGCTACTACGACACAGAAGTTGATTTCTGATTAAGAATAGTGAATTCACACTTTATTGGCTGCACTTCAAGGAATAAACTTGAAGTGCAGCCAATTATGTTATATAATGAACTTGAACTGGAAATTGACAGCGTAGGCACTCTGCCGGAGGTGGGAAAAATTGACATATGATTTTATAGAACTGGATAAAAACAGCACTTTGCCGCTTTATCAGCAGCTGTACAACTGTATCAGCAAAGCTGTTGAGCAGGGTCGGCTGCCGCAGGGAACAAAGCTTCCCTCAATACGAAAGCTTTCGGAAGATCTTTCCGTCAGCAGAACCACTGTTGAAAGTGCCTATTCCCAGCTTGATGTGGAAGGTTTTATTGTCAGCCGCCCCCAGAGCGGTTTTTATGTACAGACACCGTCCATACCGCTGTCCGCCAGAAGGTCTGTGGAAACATCTGCAAAGCGTTCAGATGCACCGAAAATCCGATATGACCTCGGCAGCGGTACGATTGACAGGGAAAGTGCCGACCTGAAACTCTGGCGTTCCTATGTAAAAGATATCCTCAAACAGGAAACCGCCATTACTTCCTACGGTGATCCTCAGGGCGAATATGAACTGAGAAAGTCCCTTTCGCTTTACAGCTATGCGATCAGAGGTGTGATATGCAGCCCCGAAAATATCATCATCGGTGCAGGAACACAACCGATTCTTTACATACTTTGCGGACTTCTTCGCCGCTTCGGAAATACCGTTGCGATCGAAAAAGGCGGTTTTGCAAGAGCCGAACAGGTATTTACGGACTGCGGCTACAATATTGCCTATATTCCAAGCAGTGACGATGGGATCGATATCAACTTTTTATATCATTCTGACATTAAAATACTGTTTGTCAATCCGTCTCAAAGTCTGAGGAACGGTCAGCCCCTGAAAATGAACAAACGCTATGAAATACTGAAATGGGCGGAAGAATGTTCGGGAATTATCATTGAAGATGACTATAACGGCGAAATGCGTTTCAGTTCCCGACCAATTCCGGCACTACAGGGAAATGACAGCGAAAGAGTGATTTATGCCGGTTCTTTTTCAAAGCTGCTCCTGCCGTCTGTGCGAATCGGCTATGCTGTTCTTCCTGAAAGCATCCTCCGTGCCTACACGGAAAAATCTTCGCTCTACAATCAGACTGCCTCAAAAATCGAACAGCTTGCTCTTGCCAAATATATTCATGACGGACGGCTTGACCGACGACTGCGGCGGCAAAGAAAAATTTATCTTGAAAAGCTTAATGCGCTGATCAGTTCCTTAAAAAGTCGTTTCGGCTCTGACTGCCAGCTTGTCACCTTCGAGAATTCCCTTTGTCTTCACCTTTTTCTCCCCCACACCGATAAAGATATTGCGGCTCTTGCCGCTGCAAAAGGACTGCGGCTCACCTGTATTCCGACCGAAAACGAAAAATGTGTTCTCCGCCTTGGCTTTGCCGGTATACCGCTTGATGATATTGAACCGGCTGCCGAGATCCTGAATGAAATCTATTATAACTGATATCATTGCTCTGCCGAATTTTTTCAGCAGAGCAAAAATTGTATTAGTGGCATTTGTGTAATTTTACCCTGAAATCGTGAATTTTTTTGCAGTTTTGATATGAGTTGAACTATCATTAAAAAAATACAGCGA
>CACYDD010000407.1 GCA_902773065.1 uncultured Ruminococcus sp.
CGGTTCATCGCCCTGAACGACGGCGTGGATACCCTTCACCGCAACAATGAAATGATCGCCATTTTCAAAAATGTGATGAACGATTTTTCGCGCGATACCAGCAGCAAGATCAAAGCGGTGAAGAAGTCCACATTCCAGGTCGGAAAGTGCATCGGTGCATGATTTGTCATTTTTTTACCTCCTCACGCTGTGTTTGTACCTTATGTCTTATTTCATATTTTCGGCCAGCATGGATGTATGCATAGATAAAATGAACGGCACATGAAAAACTGAGTTATTATCATTTGCTTTTTTTGTCGTAAAAACTATCTCTCCATTTTGTATTTCAGAAGGAAGATTCATCAGAATCAATTCCTTCAAGGGAATGAATAATGTGACCTGATCTTTTTCTTTCGGGGCAAGAAAATACCGGAAAGCGTCGAACTGCTCCTTTTGGATGGCTGAAGTTTCCAAAACGATTTCAGATACTTCCAGTTGCATATCTTCGTCCGTTTGATTACAAAGATCAACCGCAATGCGAAGCCCAGCATCATATCCAGTAATCAGACTGACGTCAGTCAGTTGGGCGATCAGTTCATGGTTTTGCTTTGCATTTTGCGATCCTGATATGGAAATGCGATTATAGTTTGGAATGGCGGTAACGTCTGAGCAAATAGTTTCTCCTTGCACATCAGTCAGACGGAAATATGCAAATCGCTCATTTCGATTTTCGGCAGGAACAAAAGCCAATCTCCGGTTCGCATCTTTCAGCGGCATGTTTACCGTGCGTTCAGGGTAATACAGAGAAAAGGCCAAAGAGGTCGGTCTATCACCTTTTCCTGAATTCTGAGGCCCGAAGGAAATGAACTCCATGCCCTCATAGTCATTCAGATCGATTGACGCAGGCAGAAACACATTGCCTGAAGGGTCTTGCTGTGTCATTATCTGAGAGAGCACTAATTGTCCATCCAGATTTTTCTCATATACGATCCGTACCAACGTTTGTTGAAATCCGGAGTACAGGAATGCATACAATGAAATGCCATTTTCAAAGGGGAAATAACTGATTGGTCCGGCAAGGATGTTTTCCTCCTGATCTACCATATAGAGCGCTTCTCCACTGTACTTTGCTGAAATCTCCCGATCTGTAACCCTGATATGCTGATCATCGTAATAAACTAACTGATAACTGTCTGAAGCCAATTTTTCCAATACAATCAAGCGTGACCGAACAAAGTTTTTTGCTTCATCCTCAGTTAGCGCCATACGGACGCGAACAGAACCGACTGCGTCAAACATTTCTGTTTGATAATCGCTTTTGGGATTAAAAAGGGCATCTCCGAGATAGTAACCGGATATTTTCGAGATAAAAGCGCGGTAGGTGGAAGAGAAAGAACTGTTCTGATAAGCGGAGGCCCAAGAGGCAATATATTTTCCTTTATTGTCGAATGGATAATAGAGACTCAGCCCATGCACATGATCATCATTCTGTATATGAATAGCAGTGATCATATCGTCTATTGCCTTGCGCAGCGCAGCGCCGTCCGCTATCCTGCTTTTTTCATATTCTATGATGAGATCCGTTAGATCAATTAAATCAAAATCTGATGCCGTGCGGCTGCCCAGAGTTTTTGTATATGCCCTGCAGCGTGTATAGGAAGGATAGCTCTCAAACGATAGTTGATCTGAAATCTGCGCAAAAAAAGCGTTGAATTCAGTGAATGCCATATCCACTTTCCTCAAATCAAGGCAGGCAAGCGTTGCGGCTATCAGCGTATCTTTTAAGGACTCCGCATAGCATTGCACTATGCGATTTCCCCATTCAACCCCTGTTTCATCTCCTTCGAGTCCTTGCAGAAAGCTGTAATTCCAACCGCTTGCCGGTTCAACTTCCTGGGAAGCAATCATATAATCCGCATACGGTTTGACGAGTGAAGCGACTTCAAGCGTGCACATCAGGCAAGCGTCAAAGCCGATAAACAGCAGCTTTTCTTTTTGAAAGGGGCTTTCCTGAAGCGCTTCTTCCAACTCGCTCAAGGACAAAGAATCCATTCCTGCTTCCGGGTTTTGGTACTGTTCATCGAAGCAAATACCCATCAGCGGTCCTGCGCCGTGATCCCAAAGAATCAGCCCATAGCGCTCTGCCGGGGCAAAAGCATATCCCCATTCAAGAAAGGATGACAAGGTTTTGGATTCACCCATATTTTGAATGCCTGATTCTTCAATTGTTACCCATTGCCCGTTCTTGAGCTCCATCCTGGTTGCTCTCATCGGATCTATGCCGGCTTGCCAAACTGTCGCTCCGCCTGCCTGCACAAGCAGCCTGACTCCGCTGCCGTGTGGAAGCGACTCCGCCATCTCCATCAGATCATTGCTCGCAGCGTGGCCTTCGCTTTCCAAGGTGCTCCCGGTCATGTAGATCATGAGGGTAAAGGAGGCGTTCTCCGCAAGACCATAGCCATTCGTTGGAGAAAAGGAAGAAAAGGCCACCAGAACGCATAGTATCAACTGCAAAGCATGGCGAAAAGAATGCAAAGCGGTATTGGGAAAACAGTTGTTTGTGCGAAGCGGCATTTCCCTGACTCCTTATTATAAACCGAGACCGTATAATTTTAGGTAGTCCCATAAATCATCAGAAATGCGATGACCATAGTTTTCCGTTTCATTGTAAGATGTCCATAATCCTTCAGCATAATAATCGTAAGTAAAAATCGGACTTCCACTGTTTCCTGGAAGCGCGTCTATATAAACGATCATTAATTTATCATTGCGTACCTTGGCGAAACCTGTGTCATATTTTAATAAATCGTGACGATAGCCAGCTAACTTATAATAGTGGCTGTTTATTTCGCTGTCTGTCGCTTGGTGCAATCCAAAATACCCTGTGACGTCTCCTACGTTCTTGTTTAACTTTACCACACACCAGTCATTCAGCTCGGCATAACGATCGTATCCATTTGGGAATAAAGTGCCCGCATAGGCGTTCCATACTCCGTTGTATTTATAGAGATAATTGGAACGGTTCCTATATCCGAAATAAAAGGTTACCTGGTCAGCCCATTCACCGTGTTTACTGCAAACCATGCAATGGGCGGCTGTTAACAAAATGTTTTTGTACACCATGAATCCAGTACATTCCCAAGGGCATCCGCACCTTCCGGTTACTTTCATATAGGCAATCGCACTATATGGGTATTGAGAGGTATTGGTGACCGTTATACGGTCATCTAAGCCAAGGGTGATTTTTTCCAAGCCATCTGGCACAAACGGCTCGATCCTATTGTTTTCGCGATCGCTGTGAGTCTCGATACTTACGGGCTCCGCGAATGTGATGCTGCCATGATTGTCTTCCTGCTCAAAAACCTCGGATAAGTTATTGGATGCAGTATCGGGAATCGGAGTCGCAGTGTCAATGATGGCAGATTCCGCAGCGGCTTGCAGCAGAATGGATACGCAGAAGAATACAAGCAAAGCAACGATTAGCTTTTTCATTGGAGCCTCCTTATCAATTTTGATTGTGTTTTGAGGTTGATTCACAAATAATTGTTCTCTCTTTTAATCCGGGTGATGACAATTTTGACAGCACTGCCTGCAATATGAGAAATGTATTGATTTGTAATGATTTCGGAAAAGGGAATGTTCAGAAATGTTCAGAACGGATGAACCAAGTAACGCATAAATGATCGGCATAGCGGCGGATAGAAAATAATTGACCATCAGTTTTTCCGACGTTCCCTGTTTCAGCTTAATCATATGCAGGGCTGTATATATGCCGAATATGCTAACTCCAATATATACTATAATGGCCTCCATGTCAAGACCGCGAGCCCCAAAATCCACGGCTCACGCATGAATAGAAAGCAGGACATTTTGAAGATAAGCATCATCATAGGCGCAACGGCGTCTTCTCCTTGCGACATTCTTCATAGCCGTCCTCGCGCATCTGTCGGAACTGCATGCGATAAGGAAATAAACCCTGCGGGGAAATAAAAATTTCCTGGTCAGCTTGCCCGACCGAGGAACTGCTCTATCAGTTTGTTTTTTTCCAGATAAAACGAAGAATTCCGACCGGAATGATTCTTGCGCTTTTGGCATATAATCTTCCCGGCCGGGTATGGTTTTTTGTATGTTCAGCCCCGTTGATGATAATCGTTCCCGCTTCGGTCTCTGAGGACGAAGATACGAAAACATACTGTTTATTTCCGCTCCGGCTGACGGTTACGATTCGGTTTCGTCTGCCTTCCGGGCCGGATACCGGGGTAAAGGTGCAGCCTTCAAGAAAAAAACTGGAATTGATTCGCCCGTTTTTTCTTGTGTTTTCAACAAGCATCTGCTATAATGATATTGTTTTTCAACCGTTATAACACTTGCTTTGATTGGTAATCATCCGTTATCAAACCGTATCCGCAAAAGCGGGAATGACTCGTGCCGGACAGCACGCCAGGGATACTGAATTGATGGAGATGAAGGACACATGGAAAAGTCAATGCGAAGAAACAGCATC
>CACYDD010000408.1 GCA_902773065.1 uncultured Ruminococcus sp.
CAGAGCAATATTGATGTGGATTATAGTATAAATATTCCGGATGCAAATTCTTTGTCCGGTGACAGTTCTGGAATAACAGGAACAGATTTTGTTTTTGTCATGGATACATCCGGCTCAATGACAAAACCAAAAAAGCAGGCTTCTAAGAGTGCAGTAAAAGAGTTGATCGAGAATATATCTTCAACAGATCGTATTGCAGTATGTAATTTGTATACGCATGCAACGAGTAAATCTATGGAGGATGATCTTCTTAATCTTCAGACACCCGGTAATACAAAAAGTGTTGATTTCTATCCGTTTGATCCGGATTCGGTTAATTCTGAAGCAGCTTTTGAACAAATGAAGCAGAATGCATCCGATGCTCTTGACCGTCTTAGTGGACGGGATTCAAATCCTTCTTTCGGATTAAGCAACGCATTGAGGATCTTCGACAGACTGTATGGAGATAACTATCCCTCAGACAGAAAACATGTGATTATTTATCTGGGTGATTTTCTCAAATCGGGTCTGAAAACTGATAAGTATAATGATATGATAGCTGATTATGAAAATCAGTTTATGAATAAAAATGTTATTTTTAATGGTGTTTCATATACTGAATATGATCAACTGCATGATGTAATTATTGATCTGGCACTGAATACAAATGGGTTGTTTTTATATTGTGGCAAAAACCAGGTTTCAATGATAAAGGATAATATTATCAAAGTCGGAAAAGCGTTCCTTTATAACCAGATAAAATCCGTTGAATTCAGAACAACGATTGCAGATTATAATTCGCTTGTTCTTGAAAATATTTCACCCAAACCTGATTCTGTAAAAAGGAACGATGATGGCAGCGCAGATGTAGTATGGACAATCCCTGTAACAGAGGACGAGAAGAATGTAGGTATCCACATTCCTTTAAGTGGAATTTACTCAGGACATGGTTATGAAACTCTTCTCAGAAACAACACGGTCTGCTTCACGGATGTGAATGAAGCGGAAAAAATGAAATGTCTGGATCCGGTGGAACTTCCGAAGAATATCTTTGGAAATAACGGCACATGGAAAGCCGTTTATGACAGTAATATTTCAGATAATGCATGGTCAGCGATAAGCTGGAGCGCAGTGTATTCAAATGATTCTGATATTTCAGTTTATGTTTCTGCTGGAAATAATGGAAAAGATTTTCAGGACAGACGCAAGGTTGATAAGCTTGATGATCTCACCGGAATAAGAGGCAGATATATCTGCATTGAAGCGGAGCTTGAATCCGACTCCGACTCACAATCACCAAAGATCGGAGAAATAGTTGTTGTGAGCGGCAGGGATGATGAATTGCAGGAGGAAAGCAACACTTTTTCTGCCAAAATATATGGCACAGGAGAAGTTTCTGTTAATTCACCAGCAATTTTACATGCAAGAGCTGTTTCAACGAAAAAAATCAGCAGTTCACAATGGACAAGCGATGATACGGATAATATTACCTTCCGGATGAAGGATGATTACCGTTGTGAGATAATCTGCAGCAAGGCCGGAGCATACCATATAAAATGGTATGCTGAAAATGAAGACGGTTATTCAGTTGATGATGATTATCTTCTGAAGGTTACCAGTCAGTCTGCTCCGGAAACACGCAGTAATCAGGAAAAGACAATAAAATATAATTACAAAGTTGAACTGACTCCCCGGATTTTCATGAAAGCCGGAAATGTTGATAACAAGGGAATAAAATTTGATCTCAAGCTGGAGAGTCCCGATGAAATGACGGATCTTTCCGGAATAGCTTTTGCGTTTGCAAGATACGAATTTGACAAGGATTACGCACAAACAAACTTAGAACAAAATAATGCGGGCAATTATCTTTACCCGTTAAAAACGGATTTTTGCAGTGATGGCACATACAAATTGCCTAAGCCTAAGGAAGATGATGAAAATATATCCGGTACCTTCTCAGTGACAGCATACGACTGGGAAGGAAATATGGTTCCGTGGTATACTATAACGGAAAACGGAGAAACTGTTCCGGTCTATTATCAGAGAAAAGTATCCTATCCTTGTTCAGGACAAGAACTATACTATCAGTATCAGGAAATGGATGAGGATATAGTATTCGAAATTCCTCAGAAAGCATTGCTTGACAGTGAAGCATATGCTGATGTTATCAGCACCGAACCGGTTTCTGCTGAAATTGACGGAAATCCACAGAATGTTGATAACAACAGAATCAGACTGAAAACAGATGAGCCGGGAACAAAGCAACTGAAGATTACGAAAAATAATTATTCAAAGACCGTATCATATGAGGTAGTAACCTCTGATGACAGCAAGCCGTCATCATCAGTGATTCTGAATGATGTTGATAACAGCTATGGTCAGAACCGTTATTCAAAAATCGAAAGCACATCGATCAGTATAAGTGTTAGGGGTTCGGATGATGTAGCAGTAAAATCCAGGACACTTCTGATAGATGATATGCAGATTGCTGAAAAAGAAACAGAGTCTGAATATCTGCACAGCTTTGAGGACAAATACAGCATTGATATTTCCGGCTATTCTGATGGAGTTCATATTGTCAGATCGGTGGTAACTGATACCTCTGACAATACCAGCGAGATGCGGACATTCTTCACTGTTGGTGAGGAGGACCTGAAAAAGCCTGATGTCAGTATTGTTTTCAGCGGTCTTGCTGACGAGAATGTCAGAGAATATGATGCTCCTGCTAAACCGGAAATAAAGGTAATCACCTCTGGTGACAAACCGATTGTTGACCTGAAGGTTACAATAAACGGAAGCGAGTGTGAGCTTGAGGACAATAAAATTGTTTTCAGTACAGCTCTGAAAGAAGACAGCTACAGAATAATAGCAGAGGTAACTGACAGTAACGGAAATATCTCCGCTGTGAGCAATACCTTTGATGTTGTCTCCAGACCGGATGTAACACCTCCGGTGATAAAAAGTGTAGTGGTGTCACCTAGCTGTCCGAAGGTTGGTGATACAGTCAGCATCCGTGTTGAAGCTGAGGATAATTGCGGACTGGATGAAGTCTGGGTGAATACAGCAGACGGAAGTAAGCTTTCCGCAACGGATAAAGTTTTCAGTTATACACTCAGAAATGCAACGGATAATGTTTTTAAAATAACAGCAAGAGATAATTCAGATAATGAAGCACAGAAGATTATAAGCTGTCCGGTTTCAGAACAACTGTCAGAAGAAGAGAAAAAACAATATCTGGAAAATAAAGATGAAACAGCGTTGTCAGATAATATCACTAAAATGGCAGATAGTCTGAAAACACCCACAGCTGTCTATGATTATGTAAGGAATAATATAAAACAGGAATTTTACAGTTATTCCAGAAAAGGTGCAGCTGCAACTCTGAATCAGAAAGGTGGAAATGATATTGATACTGCCAGTCTTCTGATAGCTATGATGCGTTATCTGGGATATCCTGCACGCTATGTCAACGGACAGGTGACATATACCAATGAAGAAATCATGGCTATGACCGGTATGAATGATCTTCGCTCTGCGGTAGAAACATTTACCATACGGAATAAAGAGTATACAAGATATGCCGATCGTATAGTAATCGGCAGATCATGGGCTGAGGTTTATGTTCCGGTTTCTGAAGCTGGGACTGAAGGAGCTGGGGAAGCTTGGATCGCTCTGGATGGAGCCTATAAGTTTGTGGAGAACCATGATCTCAGTGCAGAAGACAGTGACCCTATGTATATCAGACTGATCGTTGATGAAAAGACGGGTGTTCTTCCGACTGATCCCGGATTTAATATCAATTCTGTATTTTCACGGGAATCCGGAGTTACAGAGCAACAGGCTGATACGATGACTTTTTTGGTAGATGGCGAAAAGCTTGCAGAGATCAGAACCAGCGATCTTGCTGAAAAACGCATTCTGCTCGAATATCGTCCGGCAGAGGAAAAAGACTATGCAAAGTATTATGATTATCTGGGTCTTATTCATGGCATCGATCTGACAGATTACAGAGTAGTCCCTACCCTGACAGTAAACGACAAGGTTGTAGGAACAGGGAAAAAAGTAGCTGTGCATGACCAGTTTGTTATCAGCTCCATGCTGAAAACCCAGAAGCTGTCGATCAAAGCCAAGTCATATTTCGGGGATACGGTTTCTTCCGTTGTTACACCGGCGGGTATTTATGCTATCGGAATTGACTTATACAGAATCTCTGCATGGGAGCTTGGTAATACTTACTGTAACAGTACGACAAG
>CACYDD010000409.1 GCA_902773065.1 uncultured Ruminococcus sp.
TCACAGAAAACAAATTTGAAGTATTTGCAAGAAGAATGTCGGCTGTGTGTATGGAAAGTGACAGCGAAGATGCTAAAATGCCTGAGAGTCTGTCATTTCTTGAGGGATATAACGTTAAAACAGTCGAAGAACTGAGAGTTATCGATCGTTGGAATAATTCGGAAGCATACAGGACGCTTTCTGCACCGATAGGCGTTTTATCAAACGGAAAAGATTTCTGTCTTGACATACAGCAGACTGCACACGGACCCCACGGTCTTATCGGGGGAACTACCGGTTCAGGAAAAAGTGAGTTTCTGAGAACATGGATATTATCTGTGGCTCTCAACTACCACCCTTATGATGTTTCTTTTATAATCATAGATTACAAGGGCGGCGGCCTTGCAAATTTCATAGATCCCCTTCCGCATATAGCGGGAGTTATAACCAATATAGGAAATAATATTTCAAGATCACTGGTATCATTGAACAGTGAGGCGGAAAAGCGTCAAAGGCTTTTTGATGAATGCAGTAAGCTTGTCGGCTATAATGTAAGTGATATAAACGAGTATCAGAAACTGTATCACAAGGGTATTATCGATGAACCTCTTTCTCATCTTATAGTCATAGTTGATGAATTTGCCGAGCTGAAAAAGGACAGACCGGAATTTATGGAGAGCATAGTGTCTATTTCACGTATAGGCCGAAGTCTCGGGATACATCTTGTACTTACAACACAGAATCCGGGTACTGCCGTTGACGAAGATACAAAAAACAATTCAAGCTTCAGGATATGTCTCAAGGTAAAAGAAAGTACTGCAAGCAAGCAGGTCATCGGTACCGGAGATGCGGCATTGATAACAGATCCCGGACGAGGCTATATGGCTGTTCCGCCTGTTGTGTATGTACTTTTCCAGTCTTATTACAGCATGGCGGCATACAGTCCCGATACAACGGATGAAAGTAAGATAGAGGGAATGATCAGTATTATCGGTGACAGCGGAAAAAGAATAAAGATCCGTTCTGAAAAGAAAAAGGATTCTGACGACAGCAACAGTGAGATGTCTGTTATTGTCCAATACATTCTTGATGAGGCTGAAAAGGCAGGCATCAGGAAGTTACCCGGACCGTGGCTCCCGGAGCTTCCCAAAAGGCTTACGGCAGATGACCTGGCTGCTCCAAAGAACGTAAACTCCGGAATATTACTGCCTGTAGGATTATTTGATATACCCAAAAGGCAGATGCAGGGAACACAATACATTGATCTTGAATCAGAAAGCAACCTTGCTATATACGGAGCACCCGGCACCGGAAAAACAACACTTCTCAAAACCATTGTCATGGCGATATGTAAATACTATACCCCTGAGGATATCAGCGTTTATATTCTCGATTTCGGCGGCTGGAGCATGAGTATTTTTGCATCAATGCCCCATGTAGGAGGCGTTGCACTCGACTGTGAAGAAGAAAAATTCGGGAAATTCATCAAAATGATGAACGATGAGTTTGAAAACCGCAAAAAACTGTTTTTCAAAGCCTCTGTCGCTTCTATTTCAGCCTACAGGGAGGCTACCGGAAATATATTGCCGGCAATTATCGTTATCGTTGATAATATCGTACCCTCATTTGAATTATATCCGGATATCGAGGCAATGTTTGTGAAAATAGTAAGAGAAGGGCTTAATTACGGAATACACCTCATATATACCTCAAACAGCACTCAGGGTGTAAAATTCAAGATAGTTCAGAACGTTCAGGGAATAATCTCATTTGAGCTGACCGACAGTTCGGAATATACCAATACCGTCGGAAGAGTTGACGCCGGCGGCATAAAAGCACTTGAAATTTCCGGTCGTGCGATGTTCAGGGCAAGTCCTCCTGTAGAGGTGCAGATCGCTGAGTGTGTGTCCGGCAGGAGCGACAAGGAAAAAAATGAGAAAATCAGAAAATTCATAGAAGACATTGACCGGAGCTGGAACGGATACAGACCAAGGCATATTCCTGTAATGCCGGAACATGTTGATTTCAGAACGATATGCGTCGGTTACCGCAATATTTCCGAGATACCGGTTGGGGTATCTTTTGATACAACAGAACCGATGTATGTGGATCTTACAGACAGTAGGATGATGCTTGTTGCCGGCGGGGTAAGATCAGGCAAAAGTAACATACTGTGCTTTATCGCACAGATGATACATGAAAAATTTCCCGATTCTTTACTTATCGTTTTTGACGGAAAGGAAAGAGCCTTATCTTCGGCAGAAAGCATATCGAGGTATTATCTTTTATATGACGATCATGGCGGAATATGTGAGCTTATCGATAAAATGAGCAAAGAATTCGACAAAAGACAGGAGAATATACGTTCTGCCAAAAGGACAGGTACGTCTGTTCCCGTATTCGTTCCGGTATGCATAATTATTGATGATATTTGTGAATGTATGAGATCCATGAATGAGAATGATTATGTATTCCTTGAAAAGATGTCAACTCTTCCATCCGGAATGGGTGTCCTTACATTTTCGGCAGGACGTTATACTGAGGTTGACAAGGCTAAAAATATAGATTCTTTTGTACAGGCTGTTGTAAAAGCCGGTAAATGTCTTGCAATGGGAGGAGCACCCTCTGACTATTCCTCAATGTATAATATGGATATTTCATATTCCGAAAGGGGAATACAGGCAGGAGCCGGAAACGGTTTTATTTTCAGTGACGGCAAATGTCAGAAGATCAAGCTGATGGAAGCATAAACTTATGAGGATGTGAGGACAGTGCAGAAAATAATAGTTACCGTTACGGATAAAGAGAATACTTTTTTCTTGGACATGGAACTGCCTACCGAATATCCGGTAAAAAAAATGTGTCCGTCAATAGTGAAATTACTGAATCAGAACCAGTCAAAAAAAGTTTTTAAAGTACAAGGTTTCTTTTTGGGGTCAAGTAAAAAGAAAAAAATAATATCTCCTGAAAGAACTTTGGAACAAGCAGGGATATGGAACGGCGATTATATCATTGTTATACAGAAATAA
>CACYDD010000410.1 GCA_902773065.1 uncultured Ruminococcus sp.
AAAAGCTTTCTAAAAGCTATGGTAAATTCAAAGCTCTTGACGAAGTAGATATGACTGTGTATCAGGGAGATATCTATGGTCTGATCGGAAGAAACGGTGCAGGTAAAACAACGATCATGAAGATCATATCGGGACTTGCTGTGAAAACAGAGGGTGTTTTTGAAGTTTTCTCCAAAAGCGGAGAAGCTTCGGCAGAGGACAAGAAACGAATCGGCTGTCTGATAGAAAACCCTGCCTTTTTCGGAAATATGACAGCCTATCAGAATCTGAAATACTATGCGATTCAGAAAGGGATTGCCGACACAAAACAAATTGACGATGCTCTTGCTCTTGTGGGGCTGACAAACACGGGAAAGAAAAAATACAGGCAGTTTTCTCTCGGCATGAAACAGCGTTTAGGCATTGCACTTGCTGTTCTAGACAATCCCGATCTGATCATTCTTGACGAGCCGATCAACGGTCTTGACCCGATTGGTATCAGCGAACTGCGTGAAACATTCAAAAAGCTGAACAGCGAAAGAGGAATTACGATCATCATTTCCAGTCATATTCTTTCGGAACTGTATGCGGTCGCAAACCGTTTTCTGTTTATTGAAAACGGCAAGGTACTGAAAGAAATCACAAAAGAAGATTTGGAAATTGCCTGCAAACGCTGTATTGTTGTCAAAACGTCTGACACAAAAACGGCTGCTGTTGTACTGGAAGAAACACTGGGCATTACGGATTACAGTGTTGTCAGCAGCGGAGAACTGCACATCTATGAAAAAAATCTTTCTCCCGAACAGCTGACAAAGGCACTGTTTGAAAATGGTGTCAGTATTTCGGGTGTATTTGAAAACATTGTATCGCTTGAGGATTATTTCAAATCCCTTGTGGAGGTGAAATAATATGCTGAACATCATCCGAGCAGATCTATACCGTATTTTCAGAAGCAAGAGCATTTATATTATGTTTATTTTAATGCTTGTGATCGATATTCCGTCTATTATCTTGAATAGTACTATGTTAATTGGTGTTACCTATCATGATGATTCCGGCAAAATGATAACTCCCGATGCAGACGCACTGACCAGCAACAGTAATTTCGATTACTTTTTTATTGTGATTGTGATTGCTTTTCTGATCTGCGATTTTAATAACAAAACGCTCAAAAATACGCTTACTTCCAACTGTACTAGAACCCGCTATTTCCTGACAAAAACCTTTTCTGTCTATTTTTCTGCCATTATTCTTTTTACTGCACATAATGCGTTCATCTATATTCTGAACTATCTTGTAAACGGCAGCAGCAACGCAATGAATATAGGGAAATATGCCTTGACTGCTATTTTACAGCTGTCTGTTCTTTTGGGAATGACAGGCTTTATGTTAATGATCGGATTTCTGACAAAAAATGGAACAGCATTTAATACTCTGACCATCTCTATACCTCTGGCCTACGTTGTGATTCTTATGTTTCTGGATAATTATATTCCCGAAATCATTGAAAACTATTTGCTTAAATATGAAATGCACATTACCATCGGCAATCTTGTGTATGAAAGCGACAACACTTACCGACTGACTGTGGCGGCAATATATCTTTCTGCCGCTGTGATCCTCCCCATTATCGGATATCTGCATTTCAGAAAAAGTGAAATTAAATGATCGGAGGAAGAAATATGATGTTTAACATTATCAAATCAGATCTTTACAGACTTTTAAAAAGCAGCGGCTTTATCTTTTTTATCTTTGTAATGTTTTTCATGACCGAAAGAACTGCGATCCATGACGACTGTTTTCAGATCGATTTCAGAGCATTTATCTATACAGATTATGACTATGAAAGCATGAATAATATTCTACTCCAGATTGCAAGCAATAATCTGTATTATTTTCTGATGATTATTCCTGCTTTTATATTTATCAATACAGACTTGTCAAATCATTCTGTCAAAAATACCATTACTTCTGTAACGGACAAAACAAGATATTATTTTGCAAAATTCATTCTGACAGAACTTTTTTCTGTCGTTGTACTGGTTGTCAGCAACGGACTTCTCTGGGGATTAAGTATGTTAAAAGGAGGTGTTGCAAAGGAAATACCCTTTTCCCAGCTTGCGGCAAGTACGCTGCGGCAGTTGCCTGTGTTTATGGGATTTACCGCAATTCTGATCTTTGCCGCATTCACATTCAGAAAATCGGTCATTTATGTAGCATTTACTCTTTTGCTTCAAATCGTGTGGCAGTTGGTTCTTGTTATACTTTACAACATCAACATGATAATCAGCTCCCATGATATTATTGAAAAATATGTTGCAAAATACGAAATACAAAATGCTCTGATCACTCTTGCAATCTCCCCCGATTCGGATTATACTGTTAAATGCAGCATTATTTACCTTACGGGTGCATTGATCTTAATGCTTTTCGGCTATCGGATATTCAAAAAACGAGAAATCTGACTGAGATAAGGAGGAACAGAAAATAATGGAAACTGCTATTATTATATCCGTCATACTCGGAATGGCTGTTGTTATTCTGCTGTTCCTGCGTATTGTGACAAAATCAGAGCTGCTGAGCATGACAAAACAACTCCGAAATATAAAAGGCGAAAATACAAATTCACTCATACGGTGTGAAAGCTCCGACAGTATCTGCAAAAATCTAATCAATGAAATCAATGAACTGCTGAAAGAACAACAGGACATTAAACGGTATTACATCAGAAAAAATCACGATATGGAACAAATGATGACTAATATTTCTCATGACCTGCGTACACCCCTGACTTCCGCCCTCGGATATATCAATATCATCAAAAAATCCGATTTATCCGAGGAGGAGAAAAACAGGGAATTTGAAATCATTGAAAAACGGCTTCTTCGACTGGAAGAACTGATCGATTCTTTCTTTGAATTTTCCAAGGTTATTTCAAGCGACAAACAGCCCGAAAAAGAAACTGTTAATCTTGTGGCGGTTTTAGAGGAATCGGCAGCGCATTATTTTGATGATTATAACAGTCGGGGACGGGATATCACTCTTTCCTGCGACAGCACAAAAATCACGCTGTATTCCAACAGAAATATGCTCATGCGTATTTTTGACAATCTGATCAGTAATGCACTGAAACACGGCAGCGGCAGGCTTGAGATTTCTGCCGACAGCTCCGAAAAAATTATGATTCGGTTTCAGAATGAGCTTTTTGATGGGGAACTGAATACAGACAGAATTTTTGATGAATTTTATACCACCGATATTTCACGAACCAAAGGCAATACAGGTCTGGGGCTTGCCATCGCAAAGCAGTTTACGGAAATACTCGGCGGCGAGATCAGCGCAGAACACAAAAACAATATATTCTGTGTTACTGTTATTTTTCCTATCAGTACTACATAAATATAGAACTCCTGTTTTCAGGCACAGCTGTTAAAAAGCTGTGCCTGCGGACCACTATTTTTCTTCATACCGTTTTTTCAAAGCCGCAAGCGCACGTTTTTCGATTCTTGATACATAGGAGCGTGAGATTTTCAGCATGGAAGCAACCTCACGCTGGGTAAGCGGTTCTGTACCGTCCAGACCGTAACGCAGTCTGATGATAAGACGTTCTCTCGGTGACAGCGTTTCTTTAATATACTTTGAAAGACTTTCGGATTTGATTTTTATATCAAGGTCATCAACGATCGTATCATCCACCGACATAATATCCATCAGCGTAAGAGCGTTTCCGTCACTGTCGGAGTCAATCTCTTCATTGATGGAAATATCCTTTGCAGTTTTTTTGATACTGCGAAAATACATTAATATCTCGTTGTCAATACAGCGTGAAGCATAGCTCGAAAGACGGATGTTTTTGTCAGGCTTGAAGGTTTTGATCGCTTTGATCAACCCTATCGTACCGATCGATACAAGATCGTCAGGGTCTGCACCCGTTGCATAATATTTTTTGACGATATGAGCAACAAGCCTGAGATTGTGTTCGATCAGCTTGTCCCCTGCTGCCTGATCGCCGTTTCTGAATTTTTCCAGACATTCCTTTTCTTCCTCATTTGACAGCGGCTTCGGGAACTGCCCTGTGCTTGTAACATGAAGAATGAACAAAAACGAAATCTTCCCGATGATATCTGACAATAAATCAAACATGACAACCACCTCTTCTTCATCTTTATGCCGAAAAAGTGGTGAATAATAAAAAATATGGAAAAAAATTAAATTTTTTTCAAAAAATGCTTGACTTTTAATTTGGAATGGTTTATAATAACAACTGTCGCTGAGAGATACGGCAAAAGAAAATAAAATATGCGGATGTAGCTCATCTGGTAGAGCGCAACCTTGCCAAGGTTGAGGTAGCGGGTTCGAGTCCCGTCATCCGCTCCAGGCGGAGTGCCTCCGCAATCGATTTCGCGTTTAACTTTTGTCAGATGCGAAATTTTTTTGCCACGTTTCAAATATTTATAACAATATGTGAGACCGCATGGGACGATTCGCGTATTCGCTCCCTACGGTCACTATTTTTTTATGTACTCAAATTCATTGCCGCGTTTCAAACTTTATATAGCACCATACGGCGATTTTGTATTATTCACTATTCTTTATTGGTTATTCTTTATTCATCAAAAAGCTGTGGTTATCAAAAATCGAACTCAGCCAATGAACTTAACATGATTCTTCATTAAAAACAACTCCATGGCTTGAAATCTGACTTTCAGGTCGTGGGGTTGATTAATTTTCGGGTGGTTGCCTTGAATTAAAATGAATAAATATTCGATGTTAAATAGATTGAACTCTTTCCTATAACCTAAAATCGTTGCTAAACATTAATGCATGAATATAAATTTCCCCAAATTCACTTTGCGAATATGGCTTTTTTCGGGATTTTTGCTATAAAATTCCGACTAATATTGAAATTGACAAAGATATATTATATAATATTAGCTGTGTAGATTTTTTGTCATATTGCTGCATAAATATATCAATATGACAGTTTTTCATTACGTTGATTCTATCTTTTTAAGCAAATAAAAATATATATTGTGGGAGTGTTTTTGAGTGGTTACAAATTATGAACATTTGCTCGATCATGTAAAAAGGATTCATTTCGTAGGCATAGGCGGTTCGGGTATGTGTCCTCTGGCGGAGATCCTGCACAACGAAGGTTTTGAGATCACCGGATCGGATATGTCCGAATCCGATACACTGGAACGCATTCGTTCATACGGTATCCCTGTAACAATGGGACATTTTGCCGAAAATGTTCTTGGTGCAGATCTTGTTGTCTATACGGCTGCCGTAAAACTTGACAATCCCGAACTTGTTTCTGCAAAAGAAAATAACATTCCTGCCGTGGAACGGTGCATCATGCTTGGTGCGGTTGTTGAAAAATATCAGAAATCCGTTGCCGTATGCGGTACTCACGGAAAAACTACGACAACTTCCATGATTACTCAGATCTTTACTTCTGCCGATTTTGATCCTACAGCAATTATTGGTGCAAAACTGCCGTTTATCGGCGGTAACAGCCGTGTGGGTAAATCGGATATCATCGTCTGTGAAGCCTGCGAATATGTTGATACTTTCCTGCATTTATATCCTGCTATTACGGTAATACTGAATGTAGATGAGGATCATCTTGATTATTTCGGTACACTGGACAGAATCAAAGAGTCCTTTACCAAATTTGCCAATCAGACCTCGGAAATACTTGTAGTAAACGGCGATGATGCCAATACCATGCAGTGTGTGCAGGGTATGGCGGAAAAGGGCAAAAAAATCATTACCTACGGTTTCGGAGAAAATAATGATTTCCGTGCGGAAATTACAAATTATTCCGTTTGTGATACATTTGATATTATTTATAAGGGCGAACGCCTGACCTCGGTAACACTCAGTGTTCCCGGTAAATTCAATGTAATGAATGCACTTGCTGCGTCGGCTGCAACCATTACGCTCGGCGTTGACCCGGAAAAAGCAGCAAAGGCTCTTGAAGAATTCAAGGGTGCACACAGAAGATTTGAGATTCTCGGCAAACCTCAGGGTATCACAGTAGCAGATGACTTTGCTCATCACCCGACAGAACTCAGAGCCACACTTACAACAGCAATGAGCATGGGTTACAAAAATGTATGGGCTGTTTTCCAGCCGCATACCTATTCCCGAACTTATACGTTCCTTAACGAGTTTGCAGAGGTTCTCTCTATCCCCGACCACTGTATCCTGTCGGAAATACTTCCTGTAAGAGAAACGAATGTATACAACATCTATTCCAAAGATCTTGCTGATAAGATCAACGGCTGTGTATGGTTTGATACCTTTGAAGAAATAACAGACTATGTTACCGAAAAAGCACAACCCAATGATCTCATTATTACGATCGGCGGCGGCAATGTTTATATGTGTGCAAACATGATCATGAAAAAACTCAGCGGAGAATGAACATAAAACAAGGTAGTGATTGATAATTGGATAAAAGATTAAAACTATACGGCTTTAATAATCTCACAAAAACATTAAGCTTTAATATCTATGACGTATGCTATGCAAAAACTGAACGCGAACAAAAGGATTATATTGCTTATATTGATGAACAGTATAATTCCGAGCGTCTTACCAATATACTTTGCCGTGTAACGGAAATGATCGGTGCTTCTGTCCTGAATATTTCAAAGCAGGATTATGACCCTCAGGGTGCAAGCGTTACACTTCTCATTTCCGAAAAGGGTCTGCCTGAAAAGCTTGACCTTTCCTGTAACTGCGGCAGCTGTATTATCAATCAGTCAAAGGAATCAATCGCAGCTCATCTTGACAAAAGCCATGTCACGGTGCATACCTACCCCGAATATTATCCCGGCAACGCTATTGCCACTTTCAGAGTAGATATTGATGTATCGACCTGCGGCACGATCTCCCCTCTGAATACTCTTGATCTTCTGATAGACAGCTTCGATTCCGATATCATCACCATCGACTACAGAGTCAGAGGCTTTACAAGAAATACTGACGGAAAAAAGCTTTTTATCGACCACAAAATCACTTCCATTCAAGATTACATCAAAGATGAAACTTTAAAACGCTATGACACCGTTGATATCAATGTCTATCAGGCGAATATCTTCCATACCCAAATGCTCATCAAGGAACTGGAATTACAGAACTATCTTTTCAAAACCGATGTGTATGAAATTCCGCCAAAGGAACGGCTTGAAATATCCAACAGCCTTCGCCGTGAAATGATCGAGATTTTCAGCGGCTCGAATGTATATAACGAGGATTGAACGAATGAAGCTATCTCAGGAACGTGCGCCTATTTTTGAGGCTTTAAGTGAATACAGAGAAAACAGGATCGTCTCTTTTGACGTTCCCGGACACAAGCAGGGCAAAGGAAATCCCGAACTGACGGAGTTTCTGGGAAAACAGTGCATGAGCGTTGATGTCAATTCCATGAAGCCGCTTGACAATCTTTGCCACCCTGTCAGTGTTATCAAGGAAGCGGAAGAGTTAATGGCTGACGCATTCGGGGTAGCTCACGCCTTTTTTATGGTTAACGGTACATCAAGTGCCGTGCAGGCGATGGTCATGAGCGTATGCAAGCGCGGCGATAAAATTATCATGCCCAGAAATGTACATCGCAGCAGTATCAATGCACTGATCGTATGCGGTGCTGTTCCTGTTTATGTCAATCCGGGACTGAACAGGCGGCTGGGTATCCCTCTCGGTATGTCTGTTGAATCCGTCAGAAATGCTATCAAAGAAAATCCCGATGCCAAGGCAATTATTGTCAATAATCCCACCTATTACGGTGTCTGTTCCAATCTGCGTGAAATTGTAAAACTTGCTCATGCAGCAGGAATGAAAGTGCTGGTTGACGAAGCACACGGAACGCATTTTTATTTCGGCGATTATATGCCGCTTTCTGCTATGAGTGTCGGTGCGGATATGGCAGCGGTCAGTATGCACAAAACGGGCGGTTCACTGACACAAAGTTCCGCACTGCTTCTGGGCAAAGATATGAATCCCGGCTATGTACGGCAGATCATTAATCTTACGCAGACAACAAGTGCCTCCTATCTCCTCCTTTCCTCTGTGGATATCGCAAGAAGAAACCTTGCCTTAAACGGCAAAAAAATCTTTGAAACCGTTACTTCCCTTGCCTCTTACGGTATCAGGGAGATCAACAAGCTTGGCGGACTTTACGCATTTTCAAGGGAACTTATCAACGGTGACGATATCTTTGATTTTGACCCGACAAAAATTTCCGTACATACAAGAGATATCGGTCTGGCAGGGATCGAAGTCTATGATATTCTGCGTGACAGATTTGATATACAGATAGAATTCGGCGATATCGGAAACATTCTCGCCATTGTTTCAGTCGGCGACAGAATTCTTAATGTAGAAAGACTGATTTCGGCATTATATGAAATAAAGCGGCTTTACACCAAAAGCCCTGTCGGTATGCTTGACCACGAATATATCAAGCCACACGTTGTATGCTCGCCGCAGGAAGCCTTTTATTCAGAAAAAAAACAGCTTCCGCTTGATGAAACACTTGACAAAGTATGTGCCGAATTTGTGATGTGCTATCCCCCCGGAATTCCGATTCTTGCACCGGGTGAACGCATTACCAAAGATGCTCTCGAATATATCAAGTATGCAAAAATCAAGGGCTGTAATCTCACAGGTGCGGAAGATATGAATACGGATAAGATCAATATTATAACTGATTAAGAGGTATAAATCATGGAAATGTGGTATACAGAAGAACAGACAAAAAATGTCCGTTTCTCAATCAGATGCGATAAACAAAAATATTCCGCTCAGTCGGATTTTCAACGGATAGAAATTTTCAGTACGCCCGAATTCGGTGATGTACTGGTACTTGATGACAGAATTATGCTGACGACCAAAGACGAATTCATCTATCATGAAATGATTACCCATGTGCCTATGGCGACAAACCCCAACATCAAAAATGTGCTGGTGATCGGTGCAGGTGACGGCGGAACAGTAAAAGAACTGACAAGATACAAAACCATAGAGCGAATCGACATGGTAGAGATCGACCGCATGGTGGTGGATGCCTGTAAAGAATATCTGCCGACGGTAGCAAGCAAGCTCAGTGACCCGAGAGTTCATGTATATATTGACGACGGTCTGCGTTTTGTCAGAGGTGTTGAAAACAAATATGACCTCATTATTGTTGATTCCACTGACCCCATCGGTCCGGGAGAAGGCTTGTTTACAACGGAGTTTTATGGCAACTGCTACAAAGCACTGAACGAAAACGGTATCCTTGTCAATCAGCATGAAAGTCCTTTTTACAAGACTTATTCCAAAGCAATGAAAAAAAAAAAAAAAAAGTTGGTTGAATTCTTCCCCATCTGCAAGGTCTATCAGGCACATATTCCGACTTATCCGTCAGGACACTGGCTGTTCGGATTTGCTTCGAAAAAATTCCACCCTCTCCATGATCTTGACGAGGGTGCATGGAATAAACTCGGCATTGATACGCAATATTACAATACACGACTTCACAGAGGCTGTTTTGCTTTACCAACCTACGTCACAAAACAACTCATAGAAGGCGAAATTTATTAATGAGGAATGAGGAATTAGGAATGAGGAATGATTCTTTATTCATTCGATTTCATAATTCTTTTTCCGATTTCAAATCATATTTCATGGAATTTTGAAGAAGTGTGACAGAATATTCATTCCTCACTCCTCATTCCTAATTCCTAATTTTATAAAACCGGAGGTATATGAAATGGGAAAGGCTTTAATTATCGGCGCAGGCGGCGTGGCAAGTGTTTGTATCCACAAGTGCTGTCAGAATCCTGATGTATTTGAGGAAATCTGCATTGCAAGCAGAACAAAATCAAAATGCGATGCACTGAAAGAAAAACTTGACGGCGGAAAAACAAAAATCTCTACCGCACAGGTCAATGCTGACAATGTGGACGAGCTGATTGCTCTGATCAATGAGTTCAAGCCTGATGTTGTGATCAATCTTGCTCTCCCCTATCAGGATCTGACGATCATGGATGCTTGTCTGGCAACAAAAGTGAACTATGTGGATACAGCCAACTATGAACCACTTGATACAGCAAAATTTGAATATAAATGGCAGTGGGCTTATTGTGAGCGTTTTGAAAAAGCAGGTATCACGGCACTTCTCGGCAGCGGTTTTGACCCCGGTGTAACAGGTGTATTCAGTGCCTACGCACAAAAGCATGAATTTGACGAGATCAACTATATTGATATCCTCGACTGCAATGCAGGTGACCATGGCTATCCTTTTGCAACTAACTTCAACCCTGAGATCAATATCCGTGAAGTTTCTGCAAAGGGCAGCTATATCGAGGACGGCAAATGGGTTGAAACAGAACCCATGGAAATTAAAAGAGTTTATAATTTCCCTGAAATCGGCGAAAAGGATATGTATCTTCTTCATCACGAAGAGCTTGAATCCCTTGCACTCAACATTAAG
>CACYDD010000411.1 GCA_902773065.1 uncultured Ruminococcus sp.
CGAAAGAGATAACCGCAGAGGCGGCCGCAAGGGTCGTAAAAAGGTTTGCGCATTTTGTGTAGATAAGGTTGATGTAATCGACTATAAGGATATTTCAAGACTTCGCCGCTTTGTTTCGGAGAGAGCAAAAATTCTCCCCCGCCGTGTAACAGGCACTTGCGCACGTCATCAGCGTGAGCTTACAGTTGCAATCAAGCGTGCAAGATATCTTTCACTTCTCCCCTACACAAGCGACTGATTTTATTTTTTCGCAGTGACCGACCGATGCAAACGCATCGGTCTTTTTATCTTATTTCAAAGGGTGATACAATATGAAAACAACTTACCAGACAAGCAGAACCTGTGCCCGTTCCATCGACGTTGACATTGACGAGAACGGTATCATTCAGAATATCAGATTCAACGGCGGCTGCATGGGAAATACAACCGGAATTTCCGCACTTGTCAAAGGCATGAGTGCAGAAGAAGCCATTCAACGCTGCAAAGGAATTGACTGCAACGGACGTGGTACTTCATGTCCCGACCAGCTTGCAAAAGCACTGGAACAGGCACTGGCAAACCAATAAAACGCACAAAAACACCCGGCAGTGAAAACTGTCGGGCATTTTTGGATTATAGGAGAAATTAGTAGAAAATATCGTTTTATAATGGCATTGGAAACATTCCTTTTTAAAAATTGCCGTGAAAAAACCGAATATTACATTGGATACAGTCCTAACTATATAAGATATATCATAAGCAAAACCTGCATTAAATCCTATTCGTTTACGGATATGCATTCGGTGTGCCAACCATTGCCGCATCACCATCGGCGTCCCTTCATGCCTTAATGCTTGATTTGAACGATCAGGTCTGTACCCGACCCATACACAATACTGTATATGAAACTTCCGTACAACAAACGGTGCATATAATCTGTTCAGCCTATAGCGTTATTTCCTCTCCTTCGGACAATCACCGCACGCCAGCGGCTCAGTTACCATGAAAACTAAAGCGAAAAATACAGACATCATAGTAACCTATTTAATTGTAAGTTCTCGATCCAAAGCTACCCTGCTTCCGTTACATCTCATAGTGATACGGATAGCCGACCGTCATCGTCAGGCATCTTCTTACAGGTCAAAGACTTTCAGGAACTTACGACTGATAATGCCGAATCATGAAGCCGCGCCCGACCGTTGCCGCACCGGATATCATGCGGGTCAGCCAAGATCTGACTCAAAAAACTCAAAGCTTAAAACATCTTATCGCTGTAGAAGACTTCGCACCGAGAAGAACTCTGGTCTGAATTAACCGGTTCCGTTTCGTTCATCGGAGCTTGCCTCCCTTCGTGGATTAGACACATTCAACAATGCCCTGCAGTCACGGGACTTATTTGTCTGTTATCTTGATAATATTATAGCACCTTTTCGGCAAATGTCAATAGTTTTTCTGAACTTTTTTGAAAAAATTTAATTCAAAAAATAGTTGCATTAGCTATTGACATATTGCTGAAATAAGTATACAATAAATCTTATGGTTTTATTACTAATGTAAAGGAGCTGTTAATTATGAGCAACGAAGAAAAAATCACAAACGAAAATGATGATTTCAATGAGGCTGATCTTGTATCTCTTCTCGACGATGACGGCAATGAGTATGAGTTTGAAGTTCTCGATGAAATAGACTATGAGGAAGGTCATTACTATGCACTTATGCCGTTGTTTGATCTTCCTGACCAGGAAATCGAATCCGGAAGTACCTATATGATCTTTGAAGCAGTCGAGAATGAGAATGGCGAACCTCAGCTCGCCGAGATCGACAACGAAGAACTTCTGGACGAGATCGCAGCTGTTTTTGAAAGCAATTTCGACAGTCTGGAGGAAGAGTAATTTATTTTCAAAATTTACAGGAAAATATTAAATTACTCTTGATTTTTCAGTGTATTTAGTATATAATAAGAATACACCAAAACAATTTAATTTGTTGATATTGTCTGCCCGATGCGTATTACTGTCTAAAAATAACCCTACAACCCTTAAATCGGGAATCCGGCTTCTGTAGCGGACTTCAGACCTCCTGCCTATGCAGATGAAGGGAGTATGAAACTATGGAGAGGATACCC
>CACYDD010000412.1 GCA_902773065.1 uncultured Ruminococcus sp.
ACCCTTTTGGAGTCAGGTTTATAACCCTGAGCCATCTTGGGATGGACATATGAGATATATCGATCGCATTCGTAACGTTGGTTCGTCACCTCATATTTTTACGATAAATGATAAAGATCATATTATTGAATCTAAAATGCTGTTCGCACGTAAATTTGATGAAAATGTTGATAATGAGATTATTAGATTTGTTTATCATAATTATCTGAAAGGAAGTGTTAATCCTTGTCAAAACGAATAATCATTCTGAATCATGGATTACACATCGCAGGAGTATCAAGAGCTTTAGTGAATTTTGCGAATGCATTAGTTGATCATGGTTATGATGTAACAGTAAAGATTGAAATCAACGATTTTACATTATTACATGAGCTTGATTCCCGTGTAAAGATATCGTTGTTTTTGAAAGAACCTCATTTGTTTGGCATAAGAATAAAAGGGTTCCTTAGATATTATAATTATTGGCTTAATCGTGTATACCGACTAGCACCTGAAAAGCAATACCGTAGAATCGTTAAGGGTGAGTATGATATTGAAATAGCATTTAATCGTGGAGCAGCTGCCAGAATAATAGCAGGTTCTACAAATTTTAGTTCAAAAAAATTGGCTTGGGTTCATAGCGATTATATGAAGAATGATAATCCTTTAGCAGGGTTTAAGTCTCTTACAGAAGCACAAATGGCATATCAAAAATTTAACACTATCATTTGTGTTTCGCGGCAAGCACAAACTTCTTTCTTAGAAAAATTCGGGGGGGGTACAATCTAGTTACTCGTAATAATATAATGGATTTTCATCGAATTCAAAAGTTGAGTGAAGAAGTCGTTATCCATAACAAGGTGTTTACATTCGTTGCAGTCGGAAGGCTATGTGAAGCTAAGAATTATCGATTATTATTGGAAGCAGTTTCATTTTTGAATCATAGAAATAAGGTTTTTGAATGCTATATTATTGGTGATGGTCCTCTAGAATCCGATCTTAAAGAATATTCCAAAATGTTGAATACTAGTAATGTACATTTTTTAGGATCAAAAAATAACCCTTATCCTTATTTAAAGTCAGCAGATGTATATGTTTCATCTTCTTTGTATGAGGGACTAAGTACTACGACTATTGAGGCTATTTTACTTGGAAAACCATGTGTTGTTACTGATTGCGCTGGGATGCATGATATTCTTGGAAATAATAATGAATATGGCGTCGTCGTTCCGATAGATGCTAATGCTCTAGCCAATGCGATGGATTCTATGTTAACGGATGAGAAACTAAGGATAAAATATTCCAATAAAGCAATTGAAAGATCAGAATTCTTTAGTCAAGAAAAAGCGTTCAAAGATATCGAAGAATTATTCTTTTAATGAAGAGGGAAAAATGATTAGAGAGAGAATTCGTTTTTTAGTTAGTCTGGCAGTTAATCCAACTTCCGAATGGCAACTTGCTGTAAGATATAATACAGGAAAAAAGTTGTTTGAAGGGAACAACGCACCATTTTATTTGATTAGGAACACCCGAAAATACTGGCTTGCTGATCCCTTTTTATTCGAATATAATCATAAACATTATGTGTTTTGTGAAATGTATAATAGGAGAGAAAATAAGGGGGTTTTGGGAGTCGCTTTACTAAAAGGGCTGAAGTGTTCAAAATTTAAACCAATTCTTGTCTTACCATATCACCTTTCTTACCCTTGTGTTTTTGAACATGATGGAAGAATAATGATGATACCTGAGTGTTATCAATCTGGGAGGATAACTGAACTAATATGTAAAAAGTTTCCATATGAATGGGAAGAGTATAAAGAATTAGCTGAAGTTGTTGCAGTAGATACAACCCCTTTGAAAAGTAATGCAGGTATATCATATTTAACAACTGTTTTTTTATCTTCTAACGAGAGAATTAACGATAATTTGTTTCAACTGCAAGATGGAAAACTATTTCGTCTATTTCAAAACGATTTATGCAAACGATCTGCCGGGCATTTAATATCCCTTAGTGATAGAATTATTCGACCTTCTCAGGACTGTCAAACTACTTATGGAGGAGGACTGATTTTTAATGAAGTGTCAATTAATGATGGAGTATTATCGGAAACAAAACTTTTAGAAATTTTTCCACCAGATATTAATAGTGAAGATGGATTGTCGATATTTCTTGAAAAAAGAAAAAATCACAGATATACAGGAATACATACGTATAATACAAATGAAAAATATGAAATAATTGATTTAAAGTATAATGATAGAAAGAGCGTTGGAACGTTTATTCATAACTTCAAAAGATATTTGAGAGATAAACATAAACAAAGGAAGAGAACCGTTGAAAGATAATATAGTTATAGGGTATACAACTGGAGTCTATGATATGTTTCATATCGGACACTTAAATGTGATAAAGAGAGCAAAAGAACAGTGTGATTTTCTTATTGTAGGCGTCAGTACTGATGAACTTGTAAAATCTGAAAAAGGGAAAACGCCGGTCATACCGTATAATGAGAGAATCGCAATCGTTGATGCA
>CACYDD010000413.1 GCA_902773065.1 uncultured Ruminococcus sp.
ATCTGTCAATCCTTCACACTTGTAAAAAGCAGAATCACCGATGCTTCTGACAGAAGACGGAATCGTAAAAGACGACAAAGAGGTTGCTTTGCCAAAAGCCCAGTTGCCAATGCTTTTAACGGAGGAGGGCAACACAATTTCCTTAAGCGATATGCAGTCGCAGAAAGCAGATTTGCCAATGCTTGTGACAGAAGAAGGCTCGGCAAAAGTGATTTCTTCTATTTTTTTACACTCATAACAGGCGTAATTGCCGATGTTCTTGACCGAAGCGGGAATGGTTATTTTTCCGGTTTTCCCTCCCGGGCAGGCTATCATTTCCGTCATTTCATCATTATAAAGTATGCCGTTTTCGCTTTTGAAGTTTTCATTGTTCGGGGCAACATTGATATTGACAAGCTGACCGCACTCTCTGAATGCCCATCCATCAATGCTTATGACGGAAGCGGGGATAACGATCTCCCTCAGGCTCATACATTCATTGAAATCGTTCTGACCTATGGTTGTCACCGACGACGGTATGGTGTGGGTTCCCTCTTTTTCTTCGGGACAGTAGAGATACTTGGTCTTCTTCTTATTGTACAGCACACCGTCTTCACTCGCGTATTTTTTATTGTCAGCATCCACTTCTATCGCGGCAAGATGATGGCAGCCCTTAAAAACCGAAACATCAATGCTTTTGACACGAGAATGAATAATGATCTTTTTCAGATTGGGAGAACTGTTGAAGAAATCATTTTCCAGTACCCTGACAGAAGACGGAACGGTGCATTCTCCGCTTTTTCCTTCCGGATAATAGATCAGCTTTGTTTGATCCTTATTGTAAATAATTCCGTCCTCACTCGTATAATTCTCATTATGCTTATCGATCACAATATTAATAAGCTTTTCACAATCTGAAAAAGCCGAAACATCAATGCTTGTGACAGAGGAGGGAATTGTCATTTCCGTCAGATTTGTGCAATTTTCAAAAGTATAGCCGTAAATTTCTTCAAGCGAAGAAGGAAGCGTAATCTTCGTCAGCCCGGTACAATCCGCAAAAGCGGAATAACCAATCATTTTAACAGTTGAAGGTATGGTAATCTCCGTCAGACCTGTGCAACCCTTAAAAGCGGAATCGTGGATCTCTTCAAGCGAAGACGGCATGAAAACTCCCGTCAGTTCCTCGTGTCCTTTGAAAGCTCCGTAATGAATGCTTGTGACGGGTTTCCCTTCAATTTCTTTGGGTATCCGCAATACCGTCAAGGAATCATCGGCAAGTCCGGTAATAATGTAACCGTCGTTTTCTTCCGTCAGCTCATACGTATAGTTTGAGGGATCGTCTGGCGTAAATTCCGCGTCTTTATCCCTGGAAAAAGCGCATCCCACTAATACGCCAGTTGCCAATAGCAGTGCCAGCCCCGCGCATATGGATCGCGTCATGTCCTTTAAAAAGCGCTTTGACAGGAACTTATTGTCAGGACTTCCGCTATCGTACCGCGTTGGCACGCCGTGATTGTCAGGCTCACGGTAGCTTGCCGACGCCCTGCCCTCATCCTGCCAATGATAACTGTCAAAAGAACAGGGAGGCTGTGCCGCAGGCTCAAACAATAACTTATTTTCCATTATGAGGTCAACTCCTTATTTTTGCTGTATATATGCCTATTATATCATCCTATTAATGAAAAAGCAACAGGATTGTAAAATATCTGTTATATTTTTTATTCATCTTTCAAAGTTTTTATTGAGTTTTCAAGTAATATTTGTGTGTTTTTTCGGATGACTTGTTGACATTTCCGAAAAGCCGTGATTCCGAAAAGCCGTGATAAAATATCAGCAAAGAATATTTCTTTTAAAACTATGTAATCTTCACAGGAGGCATTTACTATGTCACAGGATAGCTCCAAGAAACAGGAAACGGCAGAAAAAGCAAAAAAGCCGCCAAATCGCCCAAGGGCATTATCGCCGCAGCGGTTATCGTTGTCGTCATTCTCGCAGCAGTCGGGATATTGTTTTTTCTTAATACAAGAACGGACTCCCCCGACAATTACAAATACGATCTTACGATCACTGACGCCACGATCAACGGTCTTGAAAACAAAAGTCTGGAAACTCTCCGAATTCCGAACGATATAGACGGCGTCCCGGTAACAAAAATATCTGAAAAAGCTTTTCAGAAATGCACCGCAATTACCTCCGTCAGACTGCCGAACGATCTGAAAACAATCGGTATCAACGCTTTCAACGGCTGCGTCAGCATCACCAGCGTCAGTATGCAGGATTCCGTAGAAACCATCGGGGCCGCCGCTTTCTCTGAATGCTCCAATCTGACCAAAATCAATATCCCCGATTCCGTAAACAAAATCGGCGGATACGCTTTTTCCAATTGCAAAGAACTCAAAAAGATTTCCATTCCCGAATCTGTCACATCGATCGATCCCTATACCTTTTACAGATGCACTAATCTTTCCTCTGTCGATATTCCCAGTCAGGTGGCAACCATCGGCAAAGCCGCCTTTTATGAATGTGAAAGTCTGAATAAAATTACCATTCCGAATTGTGTGACAAAAATAAACAATTCTACCTTTTACGGCTGCAAGAGCCTGAAAAAAGTAGAAACTCAAACTTCCCATATCAAAAATCAACCTAAAGCCCAGAAAATAGGGAAAAAATAGCAATTCAATATCACGCAGCCTGGGCGATATGCAAAGAATCCCGCAAATAGGCAGGTAAACGGGAAACA
>CACYDD010000414.1 GCA_902773065.1 uncultured Ruminococcus sp.
CAGGGAAAGAATGAACCTAAGTTTGGTCGTTTGCCATGTCAATCATATGCTCAGAGGCTTGGAAGCAGACAGGGATGAAACATTTGTAAGAGAGCTATGCGAAAAGAATGACGTGGAATTCCGTTTGCTTAAAATTGACGTTGCCGGAGAATCGAAAAAACGAAAATTGGGAACAGAACAATGCGGAAGAGATATCCGATACGCATTCTTTGAGGAAATTGCAAAAGAGTCTGATGCAAAAATTGCCACGGCACATACTGCTTCCGATAATGCTGAAACAGTCATTTTCAATCTGACTCGAGGATGCGGAGTAAGAGGGCTGTGTGGTATTCCTCCGGTAAGAGGTAATATCATACGTCCGCTGATTGAAGTGACAAGAGAAGAGGTAGAGGAATATTGCCGAAATAAAGGCTTTTTATTTGTAACGGACAGTACCAATCTGACAAGAGAATACACAAGAAACAGGATTCGTCTTGATGTGATACCTATATTAAAAACAATCAATCCTGCTTTTGAAAAGACAATTTTGAGAATGTCGGATAATTCAAGATGTAATGTCGATCACCTTTACAGTCAGGCAAAATGCGGATTATTAAGAGCTTTGATAAAAAACGAATTTGGAAAAATATATAAAGCTGAAATACTTTACAGCTTAGATGAAGCAGTTTTTGCCGAAGCCGTATCAATTATGGTTCAAGAATTTGGTGTTACTCCCGAAGCAAAACATATTAAATTGATAAGGGAGATTACCAAAAATTCAGGAGCTGTTGAGATAAAAGACAATATTTATGCAGTTTCGGAACAGGGATATCTGAGAATAATAAAGAAGAAAGATGCCGTATTGACAGAACCTGTGCCTTTTGATGGTTGCGAAACTGTGGTAATAAGTGATAAAAAAATAACGCTTTTAAAAATGAATATAGATGAATTTCACAACCGTAAAAAAAATAACAAATTTCTGTATCATAATTCGCTGGATTATGATACAATACCTATGTCAGCTTTATTCAGGTGCAGGAAAAGCGGAGATATTTTCAGACCGCCGAAACGTAATGTGACGAAAACGCTGAAAAAGCTGTTTAATGAATTGAAGATCCCAAAAGAGCAAAGAGACGGTATTATCGTTCTGGCAGACGGCTCGGATATTCTCTGGATAGAAGGAATTGGGGCTGATGCAGAACATCAGGTGGGTAGTAAGACCCAAAATGTTGCTCTGATCGAATGGGATCTGTAATTCCCGAAAGGAAGGAAATAAATGCATAGTGACGTTCAAAGGATCTTGTACAGTGAACAGGAACTTTCTGCTATTACCGACAGGATCGCAGAAAAAATTAATGAAGATTATCAGGGTCGGCAGCTTGTGGTTGTCGGCATACTGAAAGGCAGCGTTGTTTTCCTTGCCGATCTTTTCAGGAAATTGACGGTTGACTGTACCCTTGATTTTATGGCAGCTTCCAGCTATGGAAATTCTGCTGTATCAAGCGGAGAGGTGAAAATCACGAAGGATATTTCGACAGATATCCGGAACAAGGATGTGCTGATCGTCGAAGATATTCTCGATACGGGAAATACACTAAGTTACATAAAAAAATATTTAGGCTCTTTTTCTCCTTCTTCGGTGAAGATCTGCACTTTGTTTGACAAGCCGTGCAGGAGGCTCAAGCCTATCACTCCGGATTATTACGGAGCGGCTATTGAAGATCTGTTCATTGTCGGCTATGGTCTTGACTATGCTGAAAGATACAGAAATCTTCCTTATGTCGGCGTACTGAAACCGGAAACATATAATCTGACAGTCTGATGAAAAAATAAAGGAGTGACGATCACTTGGATAACAAGAAAACTATTCGCAACCTCATCATTTATCTGGGAATACCGATTCTGCTGATCATCATCATATCGGTATTTTTCTCAATGCAGCCAAAGGAGGAACATGCAACATCTGAAATCATTTATCTTTTCAAGGATAATAAGGTTCAGGAGTACACACTCGACTTCGGTACAGGTGAACTGGAAATTGTCAAGACAGACAATAAAAAGGTGGAAACTTCTGTAGCGAGTATTACACATTTTCTTGATGCCATTGATCCTTATGTACAGGCTTATAACGAGAAAAACGAAAAGGAACCGATGAAATTTACATGGAAACAGGCAACGGATAATTCCTTCTGGTTCAACCTGCTGCCTGAGGTAATTCTCATTGTTTTGTTCATTGTGGTATGGCTGTATTTCATGCGCAGACTGTCCAATGGTCTGGGGGATGCAGGTCGGTCTCTGACCTTTGGGAAGGCGAAAATTAAAAGTGTCAATGACGAAAAGCGGAAAACAACTTTTGCTGATGTGGCAGGTGCAGACGAGGAAAAAGAGGAACTGCGTGAGATCGTGGAGTTCCTGAAAGACCCAAAAAAATATAATGAACTTGGTGCAAGAATTCCGAAGGGCGTATTGCTTGTCGGTCCTCCGGGTACCGGTAAGACCTTGCTGGCAAGAGCTGTTGCAGGCGAAGCAGGCGTACAGTTCTTCTCGATTTCAGGTTCTGACTTTGTAGAAATGTTTGTCGGTGTTGGTGCTTCAAGAGTAAGAGATCTGTTTGATCAGGCAAAGAAAAGCTCTCCTTGTATCATCTTTATCGATGAGATTGATGCTGTCGGAAGACAGAGAGGTGCAGGTCTTGGCGGCGGACATGACGAGCGTGAACAGACACTGAACCAGCTGCTTGTTGAGATGGATGGTTTTGGTGCTAATGAGGGTGTTATCATGATCGCAGCAACGAACCGCCCCGATATTCTTGACCCTGCGCTGATGAGACCGGGTCGTTTTGACAGACAGGTTATCGTTGGCCGTCCCGATATCAAGGGAAGAGAAGAGATCCTCAAGGTGCACGCAAAAGGCAAGCCGCTTGCACCGGATGTCAATTTGAAAACGATTGCAAAATCAACCGCAGGATTCACAGGCGCTGACCTTGAAAACTTGCTGAACGAAGCAGCACTTCTTGCTGCAAGAAGAGATCTGAAAGCAATCACGATGAGGGAAGTGGAAGAAGCTACCATCAAAGTTGTTGTGGGTACAGAAAAGAAATCAAGAGTCATGTCCGATAAGGAAAAGAAGCTGACAGCTTATCATGAAGCAGGTCATGCGATCGCAACTTATTTCAGTCCGACACAGGATCCTGTTCATCAGATCTCTATTATACCGAGAGGTATGGCAGGTGGCTTTACGATGTCTTTGCCGTCTGAGGACAGAAGCTATCGTTCAAGAAACGAAATGCTGGAAGAGATCGTTGTTCTTCTCGGCGGACGTGTTGCCGAAGCTTTGATTCTCGGTGATATCTCAACAGGTGCTTCTAATGATATTGAAAGAGCGACTAACCTTGTTTTTTCAATGATCACGAAATACGGTATGAGTGAAAAACTCGGTCCGATCACCTATGGTTCATCTGACGGTGAAGTTTTCCTTGGTAAGGAATTCGGTCACAATAAAACCTATTCCGAGGAAACGGCAGCAGAGATTGATGCAGAGGTAAAGGATTACATTACCACAGGATACCGTAAAACAGAAGAAATTCTGAAAGAGCATACGCCTGAGCTTCATAAGATAGCACAATTCCTGTTTGAACATGAAAAAATGTCATCCGAGCAGTTTGAATGTGCAATGGAAGGCAAGCCGATTCCTGTCGATGAAGATGATGAGGATGAGGACGAAGAATCTTGATTGAAAGCGAAGATACAAATAATGCTGTTCAAGGAGTGCATTTCTGCACTCCTTGTGTTGTAAATCACGGAGGATAAAATGGCATTCAAAAAAATTGTTGTGAAAGGTGCTCGTGAGCATAATCTGAAAAATATCAGTGTGGAAATTCCCAGAGATGAGCTTGTGGTAATGACAGGGCTTTCGGGTTCGGGAAAATCCTCGCTGGCTTTTGATACATTGTATGCAGAAGGACAAAGAAGATATGTGGAATCACTTTCATCATATGCAAGAATGTTTCTTGGTCAGATGGATAAGCCTGATGTGGATAGTATTGACGGACTTTCTCCGGCAATTTCCATTGATCAGAAAACAACATCAAAAAATCCACGTTCCACAGTGGGAACAGTAACAGAAATTTATGATTATCTGCGTCTGATGTATGCAAGGATCGGCATACCGCATTGTCCTGTCTGCGGCAGAGAAATCAAGCAGCAGACAGTAGATCAGATCACCGATAAGGTCATGGAGCTTCCCGAAAGAACAAAAATACAGGTTCTTGCCCCTGTTGTCAGGGCAAAAAAGGGTCAGCATCAGAAAGAGCTGGAGACTGCTTCCAAAAGCGGTTTTGTGCGTGCGAGAGTGGACGGCATCATTTATGATCTTTCGGAAAAAATCGAACTGGAAAAAAATAAAAAGCATAATATAGAGATCGTCGTGGATAGACTTGTCATCAAGCCCGATATCAGGTCAAGACTGGCGGATTCCGTTGAAACTGCTTCCAAGCTTGCAGGAGGACTTTGTATTGTTTCTGTAATAGATGGCGAAGATACTATGTATTCCCAGAATTATGCCTGCCCGGAACATGGTATCAGTATGGATGAGTTAAGCCCGAGAATGTTTTCATTCAATAACCCTTTCGGTGCTTGTAAGAAATGTACAGGACTTGGCGTATTTATGAAAATCGATATCAACCGCATTTTACCTGATATGAGCAAATCGGTGCGTCAGGGTGCGATCAAGGGCAGCGGCTGGGCAATGGAGGGCAGTTCCATTGCAACAATGTATTTTGAAGCTCTGGCAAAAAAATATAACTTCTCCCTTGATGCACCGCTTGAAACACTTTCGGGTGAAGTGATCGATATTCTTCTTTATGGAACAAAGGGAGAAAAAATCACAGTTCAGAGAAGAAGCGAATATGGCAGCGGCACATATAAAACGGAATTTGAGGGAATCATCAATAATCTCGAACGCCGTTTCCGTGAAACACAAAGTGCATGGATCAAATCGGAAATTGAAAGCTATATGTCGGCTGTTCCATGTGATGCCTGCAAAGGAAAACGGCTTTCCCCCGAAAGTCTTGCCGTAACGGTCGGAGGCATGAATATCAGTGAATTTTGTGATATGTCTGTTGAAAATGCACTTCAGTTTGTCAAAGAGGCAAAGCTGACCGAAAGAGAAAAGCTGATTGCAAAGGCAATCACCAAGGAAATCGACAGCCGGTTGAATTTCCTGAACAGTGTAGGACTTTCCTATCTGACACTTTCACGTTCGGCAGGAACGCTTTCGGGCGGCGAAAGCCAGAGAATCAGACTGGCAACACAGATCGGTTCATCGCTGTCGGGGGTATTGTATATTTTGGATGAACCAAGTATCGGACTTCATCAGAGAGATAATGATAAGCTGATTGCCACTTTAAAAAATCTGCGTGACCTCGGCAATACCGTTATCGTTGTAGAACATGATGAAGATACTATGTATGCAGCGGATCATATTATTGACATCGGTCCGGGGGCAGGGATCCACGGCGGCGAGTTAGTATGTGCCGGAACAGTTGATGAGATCAAACAGTGTGAGCGTTCCGTTACTGGTCAGTATCTGAGCAAAAACAAGTTTATCCCCGTACCTTCTGAAAGACGAAAGGGTAACGGCAATAAACTGAGTGTTAAAGGTGCTTATCAGAATAATCTGAAAAAAATCAATGTAGATTTTCCGCTGGGAAAATTTATTTGTGTGACAGGTGTTTCGGGTTCGGGAAAATCCTCGCTTGTGAATGAGATACTTTATAAGCAGCTTGCTTCTGATCTCAATAAGGCAAGACCCGTTCCCGTATGCTGTAAAAAAATTACAGGTGTAGAAAATCTTGATAAAGTCATTGATATCAATCAGTCGCCCATCGGCAGAACACCACGTTCCAATCCTGCCACTTATACAGGGGTATTTACGGATATCAGAGAACTTTTTGCACAGACAAACGAAGCGAAAATGAGAGGATTCAAAGCCAACCGATTCTCTTTCAATGTCAAGGGCGGCAGATGTGAAGCTTGTCAGGGCGACGGTATTTTAAAAATTGAAATGCACTTTCTTCCTGATGTATATGTACCCTGTGAGGTTTGCGGCGGCAAACGCTACAGCAGGGAAACACTGGAGGTAAAATATAAAGGAAAGTCTATTTATGATGTGCTTGAAATGACCGTTGAAGAAGGCTGTGAATTTTTTGAAAACCAGCAGAAAATATACAATAAGCTGAAAACGCTGAAAGATGTAGGGCTTGGTTATATCAAGATCGGTCAGCCGTCCACAACGCTTTCAGGCGGTGAGGCTCAGCGTATCAAGCTTGCAACAGAGCTGTCAAAACGATCAACAGGAAAAACGATCTATATTCTTGACGAGCCGACAACAGGTCTGCATATTGCTGATGTACACCGACTGATCGATGTTCTTCAAAAATTTGTAGACGGCGGTAATACAGTTGTTGTGATCGAGCATAATCTTGACCTGATCAAAACAGCCGATCACATTATCGATCTTGGTCCCGAGGGCGGTGACGGCGGCGGAACGGTTATCGCAACAGGAACGCCCGAAGAAATAGCGGAGTGTGCCGAATCCTATACGGGTCAGTATCTGAAAAAATATTTGAAGTGACGGCGGTGAAAGTGTGTTCGGATATTTACAGCCATTAAAGGATGAATTAAGACTGAAGGATTTTCAGCTGTATAAAAGCGTGTACTGCGGTCTTTGCCGTCATCTGGGCAAAGACTACGGTATCCTTTCACGCATGACCCTGAGCTATGACTGTACGGTTCTGGCAATGCTATCTATGTCGCTGAATCATGAAAAATGCAGTGTGACTAAGGGACGCTGTACCTGCAATCCTGCAAAGAAATGTATGTTCTGTGACAGCGACGGCGAAAGTTTTGCACTGGCAGGTGCTGTCTCGGTCATTATGAGCTATTACAAGATGAAGGATACAATACAGGATAGCGGCTTCTTTAAGAAAACAGCAGCTTTTTTCATTAAAGCTGTGCTGCATAGAAATTATAAAAAAGCCGCAAAGAAATATCCGAAAATTGATGAGCTCGTTTCCGATATGATGAAGCATCAGCTTGAAGCGGAAAAAAACGATGCTGGTGTTGATGTGGCGGCAGAGCCGACAGCAAAGCTGATCTCTGCACTTTGCAAAGAATTTTCTCCCAATGAATCTCAGACGAGGGTACTTGAAGTGTTCGGTTATTTTGTCGGTCGGTGGATCTATCTGATAGATGCGGCAGACGATCTGGAAAAAGATATGAAGCATAAAAACTTCAATCCTTTCAGCACAAAAGTACAGGAAAATATCAGCGATACCATGACATACTGTAATGAAGTGCTGAATATGACAGCCTCACAGCTTGTACTGTCTTATGAGCTTCTGGAAATTGATCAGTATAAAGAAATACTTAACAATATCATCTATGCAGGAATACCATCTATGCAGAAAAAGTGTTTGTTTGATAAGTATGAGAAAACCAAAACGACAGACTATTACGAAGCATTAACACAAAAGACGTTATAAGGAGCTGAAAGTATGGATGAGTTTTATCAGGTAAAAGAGCTGATCAGTTCGGGACAATATGAAGAAGCGGAAAATCTTCTCATGTCCCTGCAACTAACGGAAGATCAGGCACAGTGGAATTATCTGATGGCACAGGTCTCAATGGGAAAGGGCTGGCTGGAGTATGCAACTCAATATGGTGAAAAAGCCTATCAGGCAGAACCAGAAAATGAAACATACAAGCAGTTTTATGAAACGGTTCAAAAACAGCGATCGGGAGAAAAGAAAAAGGAAGATGCCAATAATGCTGCCGAATGTTGCTTAGGTTTGTGTGAATGTTGTGTGTGTTTGACCGACTGCAATAATAATGACTAATATTACATAAAAGAGGAAAAGGAAAATGAACGATCCTTACAAGGTACTGAATGTCCCGTACAATGCGACGGATGAAGAAATCAAGCAGGCATACAGAAAGCTTGCAAAAAAATATCACCCCGACAGATACCAGAACAGTCCGCTTGCGGAAAGTGCGTCGGAAAAAATGAAAGAGATCAATGAGGCATACGACAGGATCAAAGCCGAGCGTAAAACCGGCAAGCACAGCAATTCGAACAGTTACGGAAATTATTACACTTCTCAGTCTGAGAGTACATCAAGTGATATCTATCGTGAGGTTCGTATCCTGATCAACAGCGAACGATACGATCAGGCAGAAGCACTTCTTGACAGTATTCTATCGATAGACCGGGATGCAAACTGGTATTACTATAAATCCTTGCTGGCTTATCGCAAAGGCTGGTTGGAAGAAGCTTATAATTATGCTTCGACAGCCTGTCATATTGATCCGAGCAATGTAGAGTATCAGGCTTTTTATAACAGAGTTGCCGAGCAGCGCAGAGGAAATTACGGGGGATATCGGCCAAGCAGTGCAGACGGGTGCGGCTGCTGTGATATGCTGATGTGTATGCTTTGCAGTGACTGTTTCTGCAACGGTTGCTGCGGAACATGACGGAGGGAATATATCAAAATTATGAACAATACTCAGAAAACAGCCGCAGGAGGACTTACTGCGGCTCTGTGTGCAACAATGATGTTTCTGACCGGTCTGATCCCGATCGGTCAGTATGCTTTTCCGGCAATTTCGGGAATCGTGATACTTTCGTTTTCTTATGCGGCAGGGAAGAAATGGGCTGTTTATTCTTTTGCGGCAACGGCGGCAATTTCATTTTTTATCTGTTCAGATAAGGAAGCGGTTGTGATTTTTACACTGATCTTTGGATATTATCCGCTGATAAGGGATTCTCTGGAGAAATTCAAAAAGCGATTTTTGACCTGGTCTGTTAAACTTCTTGTTTTTAATGCGGCTGCAGGTGTGTATTATGTCGCTGCAGTGATGCTGATAGGGATTAACCCCGAAGAATTTTATCCTTTCGGAATGTCACTGCCGTTTGTCTTTTTGGTGTTTGTCAATCTGGCATTTATAGGGTATGATAAGATGTTGAAGATATTTGAAATAAGATACAAAAATTTCATCAAAAAAACAATAAAAAGTATTTTCAGGCAATAAATTGTCGATAAATAATTTCAATTTTGATATCTTTCTACATGGGAATAATAACTTAATTTTTATGTATATATGACGATTTATAATTTTAAATAATTAGTATATATTGTAAATATGTATATATACTATAAAAAATATCATAATTTATACAATTTGACGGTTGCAAAAAAATTAAAATCAGGTTATAATTATTACAAAGATTAAACTATTTAACTTAACATAAAGTAACAATGTTGTAAAATGTTGTAATTTGAAGAAAGGGCGTGTTACCGTTGAATTTTAACTTACATAATCGTCACACTATTATTACGAAAGCGGCGCAGAAAATAGCCGATACCCCACGCAAAATGAGAAAGGCTGTTGCAGTATTGTGCGCTGTTGCAGTGGTTGGTGTTTCCATGCCCGTTATTTCCATGTCTGTCGGAGCACAGACAGATATCAATGCCTCATCGACTGATTATCTGAATCTTCGTTCAGGTGCAGGTACAAATTACAGCGTTATCAAAGTGCTTAATAAAAACACTTCAGTAACTGTTGTCGATAAATCAAATAAAAACTGGATCAAGGTAAAGCTGTCTGACGGAACAACAGGTTATTGTTCGGCAGATTAACTGAATATTACGACCGATG
>CACYDD010000415.1 GCA_902773065.1 uncultured Ruminococcus sp.
ATTCTCCTTCTGATTCTGAGAAACCGATTTTTCAGAAAGAGCTTTCACCGAGGCTTTTAATTCATCAAATTCGCTGCGGCTGACGGTATCAGAAAATTTATTTTCTATTCTGACATCATAGGATTCCAGCATTTTATTGAATCTTTCTTTCATTCTGGTTTCATATGCATTTTGCATATCATTGAATTTGTTTTCTGTTTCTGTATTATATAGATTCATCATCTGATCAAATTGTTTTTTCAGATTTTCTTCGGAAAAATTGCTGCATCCTAAAATGCCTGTAATGAGCATATCCTCATCCTCAGTAATTCCGATCGTATAATTTGCGCCTGCCTTGAGATCCTTTACATTTTTCCAGCTTTCGACATTACACTGACCGTATGTATTACTCCCGAACGTTATGACCTTACCATCTGTTCTGAGTCCTGCAATATGATTCAGACCCGAGGAAATTTTCAGTATATCCGTCCATTTTTCCTTTGCCTGTTCCCCATCATTTCTGCCGATCAATACTGTTCCGTCCGATTTCAGCATGGCATAAAAATTTTCGCAGACACACACAGTGGTATCCGCTTTAAAATACTGCCTTTTGATTTTTCTTTTATCTTCCTCTGTCAGTTCATACAGGGAAATGATTTCAACCTTTTCATTCAGCATATTCATATTCCTTATCCTGTTTCTCCAAAATTGAAAGAATTAATTATATTATACAACAATCGATAATAATTATCAACAAAATATGTCAAAAGCGTAATAATATTTTTACAAATATGCTGCGGATAGATCTATCCGCAGCACTGGTCATTATTTTATTCCGTCAGGATTTTTCGTCTGGAAATTCCATGTGTCAAGACACATCTTGTCGATATCATATTCTGCCTGCCAGCCAAGCTCCTTGTTTGCCTTTGCCGCATCCGCATAAAAAGCAGGAAGATCGCCTTCACGTCTTTCGCCGATCACATAATTCAGCTTCTGACCGCTTGCCTTTTCAAAGGCATTGATGATATCAAGCACACTGTAGCCCTTGCCGTTGCCGATATTGTATGCTTCTATTCCTGTTGTTTCCAGCACTTTGGAAACTGCACAGATATGCGCCTTTGCAAGATCGACAACATGGATATAGTCACGGATACACGTTCCGTCCTTTGTGTCGTAATCTCCGCCGAACACAGTAAGCTTTTCCAGCTTGCCGATAGCAACCCTTGAAATATACGGCATCAGGTTATTCGGAATACCGTTCGGGTCTTCGCCGATCAAACCGCTTTCATGCGCACCGATCGGATTGAAATAACGCAGAAGCGAAATACTCCAGTCATTGTCAGCTCTGTAGACATCCCCCAGTATTTGTTCAATAAAATGCTTTGTTCTGCCGTAAGGACTGCTGACATCACCTGTGATCATATCCTCTTTGTACGGAATAGGGTTATTTCCGTAAACAGTAGCGGAAGAACTGAACACAATTTTTTTGCAGTCATATTTTTCCATTACTTCAAAAAGCACAACGCTGCCCGAAATATTGTTTTCATAATAAAGCAGCGGCAGCTTTGTGGATTCGCCTACTGCTTTGAACCCTGCAAAATGAATTACCGCATCGATTTTATTTTCGGTAAACACTTTTTCAAGTCCGTCTCTGTCACGGATATCGCAGTCATATCTTTTCAGGTTTTTTCCTGTAATTTGTTCCACTCTGTCAAGAACCGCCGGCACACTGTTGTAATAGTTATCGACAACCACAACTTCATAACCGCTTTTCAGCAGCTCCACACAGGTATGACTTCCGATATAACCTGCACCTCCTGTTACCAGTATCGCCATAATAATAATCTCCTTTAAATAATGATTTCCTTTATTATACCTTTTAAACCTTTATATTGTCAATATCATCAATTCCATAAACGAAGAAGTTGGTGTAAAATATTTCCGGGACTTTATGGTGCAGCGATAAATTTATGATTTTTTATAAATTTGAGTACGAAATAGGAATCGGCAGCTCGCCGGCGAAGAAAATAATCCTTTACTTTTATTTAAATCAAGTGGTATAATATAATTGACATAGAAATACCAATCGGCAAGGAGGGAAATATCATGCTTAAAGGACTTGCAGCTTCGGAAGGGATAGGGATCGGCAAGGTAATGATCATAGAGGACAGAATTCTTGACTATGTTCCAAAAGCCGTAACAGACACCAAGGCGGAAATCAAACGCTTTCATGATACTATTGATACCTTTTGTGAAGTTGCCGCAAAAAAGATGGAAACACTGAAAATAACCGCCGGAAAAAAAGAATCCGATATTCTTAAAGGACATATTCTTATACTCAAAGATCCGTATCTTATCAGCGAAACAGAAAAGCATATTTCCAACGGCAAATGTGCTGAAGATGCCTTTGCAGATATGTGTGATATATTTGAAGCAATTTTCTCATCCTCTGAGGATGAGCTGACAAGACTTCGTGCCGCAGATATACGTGATATCAAATTCGGAATGTTAAGCCTGCTTCTGGGTATAAAAGAAGTCAGGATCAGTGAAGCACCAAAAGGAACGGTTCTTGTGGCAAAAGAACTGACCCCTTCCATGACGGCAGGAATCGTCAAAGAAAATATCGAAGGTATCATCACCGAAACAGGGGGACTTACTTCTCATTCTGCCATACTGGCAAGAGCACTTGAGATACCTGCCGTACTGAGCGTACCTAATGCAGTAGGCACATTTAAAAGCGGCAGTCCCGCGATCGTTGACGGCAAAGACGGAACGGTCATCAACTGTCCCGACAAAACGCAGATAGAACGCTATACCCGAAAACAGCTGGAGTTTTTACGAAACCGCAAAGAGCTTGACAGCTTCAGGGGAAAAGACACATTGTCTGCAAGCGGAGAAAAATATGATCTTTTCTGCAATATCGGAAAACCCAGAGATATCAATAGGGCGATGTATTACGACGGCGAAGGGATCGGGCTTTTCCGGACGGAATATCTTTTTATGGATGCGGACACCCTTCCAAGCGAGGAAGAACAGTTCGAGGCCTATAAGCAGGCGGCGGTCATGCTGAATGGCAAACCTCTTACGATAAGAACGCTGGATATTGGCGGAGATAAAGAGATCCCCTGTCTGAATCTGAAAAAAGAGACTAACCCTTTTATGGGACTGCGTGCAATCAGACACAGCCTGAAAAACCGTGAATTTTTCAAAGATCAGATCCGTGCCATACTCCGGGCAAGTGCTTTCGGAAATATTAAAATCATGTTTCCCCTGATCACCTGTACAGAGGAAATCACAGAGGGAAAAGCTGTTATAGAGGAAGTAAAAGCGGAACTGAGGCTGAACAAAATTGATTTTGATGAAAATATCAGTCTTGGCATTATGATTGAAACCCCCGCGGCGGCTGTGACAGCCGATCTTCTTGCCAAAGAAGCCGATTTTTTCAGCATTGGTACAAACGACCTGACAGGCTATACCATATCCTGTGACAGAGAAAACAGTGCTGTTTCCTATCTTTATTCAGCATTTCAGCCAAGTGTTTTAAGACTGATTCAATATACAATAAAATGTGCAAAGGAAAACCATATACCCGTAGGCATGTGCGGAGAAGCCGCCGCCGACCCGATGATGATACCGCTTCTGATCTCATTCGGCATCACGGAATTCAGCGTATCTGCCCCGTCAGTCCTGCGTGTCAGGAGAGCCGTTTCAAAGTGGACAAAGAAAAAATCCGACGAAGTTACCGAAAAGGTCATGCAGCTTTCAACAGAGCGTGAAATCAAAGAATATCTGAACAGTATGGTTTCATTTTAAATGTTACAGGTTAGTATAATATTTCCGGGACTTTATGGCGCAGCAAAAAAATAGGGGTTTTCTATAAACTTGAGTGCGAAATAGAGACCGGCGGCTCGCCGGTTTTACTTTGGCTGTTGCGTAATTTGTCTGAATATGTTATAATTTCTGTAATGTTAAAATTTCAGGAGGTAATCATGTCCGAATCCGTTGTAACCAAAAAAGCCATTGCCGAAGGCTTCAAGGAGCTTATGGTGAAAAAACCGTTTGAAAAAATCACCATCTCGGATATCACTGCCTCCTGCGGTCTGAACCGACAGACGTTTTACTATCATTTTCAGGATAAATACGAGCTTCTGAACTGGATTTTCTATAACGAAGCCATTACACCGCTTGAGGATGGTCTTTCATTTGATAATCTGTATGACAAGCTTCTTGACCTGCTGAAAACGATTGAAAATAATTCCAGATTTTACAGCAACGCACTCAAAACCTCTTACGGTGATGAATTCAGAGATTATATGCACAAAGTCAGCACAGGTGTATTCACTGCTGTTATCGACCATGTTTCGGGTGATTATACCATGAAGGAGTCCGACAAACGGTTCATTGCCGAATTTTTCTCTTACGGAATCACAGGCAGTATCATTGCATGGGTCACCAACGGCATGAAAGAGCCGTCCGAGGTCATTGTTTCCCACATTGAAAACCTCATCACCGACTGCAAGCGTTTCGCCGTCGCCAGATACCTGAATGTTAATAAATAATGAATAATTATTGACGTGGGGAAGTTTATAAGCTAAGTCGGACTGCCGCAGATACATTAAAAATCAATATCAAAAAAACTCCGCTTTGTGTTTCTGCAAAGCGGAGAGTTTTTTAATGTACAATGATTTTGCATGGGGAAGTTGGTTTTTTTAAACAAAACAGATAACACAGTAAGACAGAGAATTAATATATATAGTGTCTGAATGTACTGTCTTGCTTGTCTTAAAGCTCCCAGAGCCGCATGATAAGCTGCTTTCAGAAAATTATGCAACAAAAAATTTCCTGTCTTACACTGTCTGTTTCGTACCTTGAAAAAAACAAAGGCGCAGCGATGAAATTGTGTATTGTAAGGATTTAAGTGCGAATTGGGACCGGCGGCTCGCCGGCAATGCTCATTGTGGCGGCGGCGTTGAGGGTCATGTCGGCAAGGTGACCGGAAAGATATTCATAGTAAGCCTGTGCGCCGACCATTGCGCCGTTGTCGCCGCAGAGGTTCAGGGGAGGATAGTAGTACTGCCAGTTTCTTTTTCCGGCTTCGGCGGCAATCCGCTTTCTGAGAAGGGAATTCGCTGATACGCCGCCGGCAAGAACCAGTTTTTGATAGTTTAAATCCTCGGCGGCTCTGATAAAGTTCTTTGTCAGGCTGTCTACCACGGCTTTTCGGAAAGAGGCGGACAAATCTGAAACGGGCAGCGTTTCTCCCCTCTGCTCTGCATTATGGATAAGGTTGATGATCGCTGTTTTCAGCCCCGAAAAGCTGAAATCATACGGTGAGCCGCTGACCTTCGGCTGTGGAAGCTGAAACGCATTTTCATCTCCGGTTTCTGCGATTTTGTCAAGGTGGATTCCCCCGGGATAGGGCATACCCATGGTACGGGCGGCTTTGTCAAAGGCTTCGCCTGCGGCATCGTCACGAGTCTTGCCGATGATTTTCATTTCGGTATAATCTTTCACTTCTACGATGTGGCTGTGACTGCCCGATACCACAAGGCACAGAAAAGGCGGTTTCAAGTCGGGATGGACAAGATAATTTGCCGCAATGTGGGAACGCAGATGATGTACGGGAATCAGCGGCAGACCGCTTGAAAGCGATAATCCCTTTGCAAAATTCACGCCCACCAACAATGCACCGATCAGACCGGGTGCGTATGTAACAGCAAGTGCATCCAGATCATTCAGGCTCATGCCTGCCTGTGCCAGCGTTTCGGAAATCACACCGTTAATTGCTTCACAATGGCGGCGTGAGGCAATTTCCGGCACAACACCCCCATAAAGCTTATGTTCCTCAACCTGTGTGGCAACAACTGACGAAATGATCTTCCTTCCGTCCTCGATCACTGCCGCCGCTGTTTCATCGCAGGAACTCTCTATTGCTAATATTTTCATACCTGATTCTCCTCATAATTCAATGTACAATGATTAACGTGGGGGAGATATTTTCCCCCTTGAAATTTATCGTAAGGGAAGTTTGCTATCCCCCTCATTGCACATTGTACATTGTTTTATAGTGTTTTTGTCATGATGAGGGCATCTTCTGTCGGGGCGCGGTAAAAGTTTTTGCGCAGTCCGACTTCCTCAAAGCCTGCGGATTCATAAAGGGAAACCGCCGCCGTATTGGACGGACGGACTTCTAAGGATATCGATTCCGCACCGTTGTTTTTCGCTGTTGTGCAGGCACTTTCGATGAGCTGTTTTGCCGCACTCTGCCTTCTGTATTCGGGAAATACGGCAATGTTGGAAACATAACAACTTTCGCAGACAACAAAAATGCCGATATAGCCCACAATATTGTCCCCCGACTCCGCTACAAGGAAATGCGCCGTTCTGTTGTCAAGCTCTTCTGCAAGGCTTTTTTCGCTCCATGGCTGAGAAAAGCATATTTTTTCAAGCTTTGCCAGCTCAGGAATATGCTTTTCGTTCATATCAATGATTTTCATCTGTATCATTCTCTAAAACCTCGGGTTTGTTCTTTATCAGAAGTTTGTAGAATTCATCTATCGCATCTTCTATCGCTTTGCGGCATCTTCTGTAGGTCACAAGGTCTGAACCGTAAGGGTCGGGAATACCGCCGCCAAGAATGTATATCTTACTTTGCGGTACACCTATCGACATAAGCGTCTGGGCATGCCCCTGTGTCATGACAACAAAAAGATCCGTAAAATCAATATCATATTCTCTGATGATTCTCGGCTTATGCTTGCTGATATCAATATTGATTTCATTACAAACCTTTACAGCATTCTGAGATACGCCGCTGTCGCTTGCAAATCCGAGTGCCGCACTACTGTACATGATCCCTATTCCGTATTCAATGGATTTTTTTGCGAATATTGCCTCCGCCATCGGGCTTCGGCAGGTATTGCCTGTACAAACAAATAATATATGCAGCATTGCGCTGACCTCCATTAGAATTTATGCCTTTGCTTCATACCATGTTTTGCCTGTTCCTGCATCCGCTGTCAGCGGAACTGCAAGTTTTACGGCATTCTGCATTTCCTCGCTGAGAAGTTTCGCTGCTTTTTCAGCTTCTTGTTCGGGTGCTTCAACAATCAGTTCGTCATGCACCTGAAGAATCAGTTTTGACTCCATCTTTTCTTGTTTCAGTCTTTCATAGACTCTTATCATAGCGATCTTGATGATATCCGCTGCTGTACCCTGAATCGGCATATTCCTTGCCACTCTTTCACCAAAAGCACGAATATTGCGGTTAGATGCTGCCAGTTCGGGAAGATATCTTCTTCTGCCGAACATTGTTGTCACATAGCCGTCAGTTTTCGCCTGTTCAACCGTCTGATTCATATAGTTGTCGATTCCCGAATACAGTCTGAGATAATCCTTGATATACTGATCTGCTTCTTTTCTCGATACGCCGATATCCTTGGAAAGCGAAAACGCACCGATACCGTATACAATACCGAAATTCACCGCCTTTGCCCTGCTTCGCAGTGCAGGCGTTACCATTTCATCGGGAAGATTGAAAACCTTTGCGGCAGTAGAAGTATGGATATCAAGGTTATTTTCAAAGGCTTCGATCATATGTTTATCGTTGGCAATATGTGCCAAAACCCTTAGTTCAATTTGTGAATAGTCCGCATCTACCAGCACACAGCCTTCCTTTGCCGTAAAGAATTTCCTGAGTTCTCTGCCGCGCTGTGTCCTCACGGGAATATTCTGCAAATTCGGCTCAGTAGAGCTGATTCTGCCTGTTCTTGTTTCCGTCTGATTAAAGCTGGAATGAATCCTGCCATCCGCGCCAATGACTTTGAGAAGTCCGTCACAATAGGTGGATTTGAGCTTTGTCAGTGCACGGTATTCCAGAACATCTTTCACGATAGGATAATCGTTTTTCAGTTCTTCCAGTACTTCCGCACTTGTAGAATAGCCGCTTTTGGTTTTCTTGCCCTTGGGAAGCATGAGTTTTTCAAAAAGCACCGTGCCAAGCTGTTTCGGGGAATTGATATTGAATTCATACCCTGCCTGTTCACAGATACTGCTTCTCAGCCGTTCAATATCGGAATTCATACTTTCGCCGTATTCGTAAATTCCCTGTTTATCTACTGCAAAGCCTGTATTTTCCATAGAAGCCAGCACCCTTGCCAGCGGCAGTTCGATGTCATGAAGCAGGCTTGTCTGCTCTTTGGCATCTATTTCAGCGGAAAGCTTATCCGCAAGCGGAATAAAGCTTTCAGGCCCCGTGTTTTTGTCAGCTTTTAATGGAGTTATGGAATATTCACTGACCAGCCTGTCCATGTTGTAATCCGACGCATTGGGATTCAGCAGGTACGCCGCAAGCTCGCTGTCAAAAATAACGCCCTCACAGTTGTACCCGCATTGTTCCGCCGCCGCAAAAATCGGTTTGATATTATGTGTTCTTTTTTGAATACTGCTGTCGGAAAGAAATTGTTCCGTAAATGCCGCAAAATCACTGCTGAATCTATCGGCAGTGTATACTTTTTCTTCGGCACAAAGTCTGATTTCTGTAATTTCCTCACCATCTGTCTGTGCAAGAAAATCAACAGTTTTGCCCTTCAGTTCTTCATACAGTTCCAACAGAGCTTTACCCTCAACCAATGTCAGTTCACGGCTGTCTGCCGGTGTTTCCTCGGTCGGCACATAGGCAATATCACTGCCGCTGAGTCCCCATTTTTCCATGAGCGAGAAAAACTCAAACTTCGCCATCAGCCCTGCCGCTTCTGCCTTGTTGCAGTCCTTCGGAATATAGTGTTTGATCTCTGTATCGATCGGTGCTTCTGTGTTGATTGTACCGAGCATCAGGCTCATATAGGCACTGTCTTTGCCCTCGGTCAGCTTTTTTCTGATACCGGGTTTTACATCTATCGTATCTAAATTGTTATAGATATTATCAAGGCTTTCAAATCTTGAAATCAGATCCTTTGCACCTTTTTCTCCGATTCCCGGCACACCGGGAATACAGTCGGAGGTATCTCCCTGAATTGCCTTGATATCAATCAGCTGTTTCGGAGTTACACCGTACACTTCTTTGATTTTTGCTTCATCATAAAGTGTAACTTCGGGCTTGCCGAATTTCGTTGCAGCAATCCGCACAGAAACTGTTGGTGAAACAAGCTGCAAACTATCCCTGTCACCTGTTGCGATAATACATTCATAACCCTCGTCCGTACATTTTTTAGCAAGTGTACCCAGTATATCATCCGCTTCATAGCCTTCGCAGGTTACTATCTGAAATCCCAGTGCTGCAAGCAGGTCTTTCAGCGGCTGCATTTGCTGTGCCAACTCATTCGGCATACCCTTGCGGTTTGCCTTATATCCGTCATAAGCCTTATGGCGGAAGGTTGGTGCTTTCAGGTCAAAAGCCACTGCCACCGCATCAGGACTGCTTTC
>CACYDD010000416.1 GCA_902773065.1 uncultured Ruminococcus sp.
ATTTCGGGGGACTGTGCCTTTTTTATTGCTGTTTTCTTTAGTGCTTATCAGGCTTTGAAGCTATTTCTGGTGTGGGAAGTTTGAGTATATTATTTAATGATATGAGTGTGGATTTTTAGTATGAATAAGAATAAAATTATACTGACAGCATTTCGGGGCAGTTCGGCAGAACAGCTCCTAAAGTATGCAAATGGTTTTGATAAACTAATTCTGCCGAATGATAAGGTTGGGGATGCAGAAAAATTAAAACAGGTAATTTCAAAAATGAATTATGATTTTGTTGTTAGCTTAGGACAAAAACCAAATATAAAAAATAAGGAAATATTCGCAAGCTATGACTATTGTGAGCTTGACGTTTCTTTGCCCGCCTGCATTTTCTACGAAAATAGAGGTTTTAAAACTGTAAAGCACGTTAAATACGATATAGGCGATGGTGCATTTATGATTTATGAGATTATGAGGAAAGAAAAGAATGGATTACATAATTAGAGAAATGCACCCAAACGAATACCCTCTGCTTGAAGATTTCTTGTATCAGGCGATATATCAGCCTGACAAAACAAATTTAGCATCAAAATCAATTATCAACAAACCTGAATTACAAGTGTATATCAAGGATTTCAGTACCCGAAAAGACGATTACTGCTTTTGTGCCGAAGTAAACGGAAAAGTTGTCGGAGCGGTATGGGTACGCAATATCAACGGCTATGGCAGCGTTGAAATGCTGAGAAATGATTTTATCAATAACTTTTCGCATGAATTCAAAACGCCGATCGTATCAATCAGAGGATTTGCAAAAATGCTGCAAAATGACGATCTGAAAACAGCCTATGAAACGCTTGAAGAAATCAGTGCAGACCAGCAAAAAAGGCTTGGAATTGCTTCATGAATTTGCCGCCCTGAGAGATCAGGGCGGTATTTTTTGCGAAAAAATTTAAAAAGCTATTGACTTTTGCCAGACGATAATATATAATTATGCCAGACAAAAAAGGAGGATCGTTAAATGTCACCAAGAACAGGCAGACCAACGGATAATCCACGACCAAATAAAATCAGCATAAGAATCAGCGATCAGGATAAGGCACTACTTGAAAAATACTGTGAACAGCAAAAGGTAAATAAAACAGAAGCGATTAGTCGAGGTATTAAAAAGTTGGAAAGCGAAATAAAAGAATAACGGCAACGCCGCACCGTAGGAAGTAAAGCGTTACCGTTATTAGCAGACAGATTGCTCTATCTGAAATCTATTATACATCAGATAGGCTTTCTTGTCAAACTATGAATTTGAAAGGATTTGATGTACATGGAACAAAAAGAAATCATCGGCAAAATATCCGGGACGACAGAAGATATTTCAGAAAATGTCAATTATATCAAAGGTCTGGCAGATATCTATAATGTTCTGGCACTTTGTGAATCCCGAAGAGTTTTTGATACACCTTATACAGAGAATATGTTTTTTTCACTGTTTTATTTTCAACACTTAATTGCAGATCGTATCCGTGAAGATACGGAAAATCTGTACGATCTTTGTAATTCGTTTAAAACCGATACATAAGAAATCATGCCGCGTTTCAAGAAAAATGAAACACGGCATGAAATTTTATAATCTAAAATTGATAAAAACTATATAATGAGTTCGCTCTGATGGATTTGTTTATCAAAGAATTGCATAAGCTTAATGCAGGGTTTTCTTAAAAGAATACCCAGAACAAGTGCAAACGGAACAAATGCAAGCAGTAATAAGATATTATGCCAATAGGCTGCCGGATCAGGACCGGCAACAGCTTCTCTGAATGCGTCGTTGCTGTACCGGAACGGAAGATAGGGGGATATTACCTGGAACGGCTGCGGAAGAACTTCGATCGGGAATGTACCGCCCGAGCCGGCTACCTGAACAACAAGGATGATAACCGCAAGTGCTTTGCCTATCACATTAAACGTAATCGTCAGTGAATAGATGATCAGAGAAAATACAAACCCTGAAACAAGGCTTGCCAGAATAAAATACCCGATACTGTTGCATTGTATTTTGAGGAAGAACAGATCTCCTAACGCAATGATGAGAGATTGGATCTGAGAATAAAAGAAGAAAATCAGATACCTTCCGATATATAATTCTGTAGAATTGGGATTATGAAGTCTGGAAAGCTGTTTCTTTGTCAGTTCAACACGTGTTACGGCGATCAGAATAATGCCGCCGACCCAGATACCGAGGGATGTATAGAATGGTGTCATTGCAGAGCCGTAATTTTCGATCGGATGAACAGTGACCGTTTCCGTGGTAACAGGGCTTGCCACAAATCCGCCGAGTGCCTGAGGATTTTCTATGATCGGCGAGATCAGATTCTCAATCGTATCGTTGTCTTTCAGTTCATTGATTCTTTTTATGACATCATCCACCTTTGTTTTGGCATCATCCATAAAGGTTTTCAGGTCTTCAAAAGTCTTTTTCATAGAACCGATCGTATCAGAAGCATTGTCAAAGGTGCTTTCAAGCTCGGGAACATCTCCGCTGAGTCCCTGAAGAAAATCTGAAACTTTGTCAAGTGCAGAGTAGGATTTTGTTACAGCATTGTCGATCCTTTGCCGGATTCCCTTAAATGCAGAACTGATGGAAGAAAGGTCAGTGCCTGTCTGCGAGATCATAGAAGTGATATTATTCTGGATATTCTGCGGCAGTTTGCCTGTTTTTTTGATGGTATCGGCAGCATTATTGATAGTCTCGATCAGATCGTTCTGATGGTCGTTCGCGTTTTCAAGCTTCTGAATGATACCGGAGCAGTCAACGCCGAGGTCATTCTGTATTGTCTGAAACATGGAAATAATGCGTGTGTTAATGGAGATGATCTTTTCGTTGTATTCGGTGATTTTTCTCAGCTTTTCCGCAGCAGAGGCGGAATCCTTGCTGATTTTCTGAAAGGCTTCATTGGCATGTGACTGCATGCTGTCGGCATAGGTGGAAGTGGAATCCAGAATGCTTTCAATCGATGAAGTGATTTGTGAAGCTGCATTTTGTGTGGACTGGATAGAGCCTTTGATATCCGAAGCATAGACACCTGCATTGGCAAGAGACTGCTGGACTGTCGGCAGCATTTCTTTGTTTGTTTTGACAAGACCGTCGATTGTGTCAAGAGTGGAGATGAAAACATTAACTGTCTTTTTAAAGCTGTCAATTTCCGTTTTGGATTTTTCAAGCGTATCCGTTATTTTGTCAGCAACTTTGTCTTTGGTATTACTGAGGTCGTCAGTCGTAAGATTCAGAGAAGTGGCAATAAGCTGAGTAGCTGTGCCGACATAGGTTGATTTGACAGTATTTTCTACTGTCTGAATACCCGCATTTGTCATTTTGGGAGCAATGGCGTTTTTCTTTTCATTACAGTAATATTTTAGCGTAGCCTGTTCAAATTCTCCCGTTGTAATAGAAAAAAGGTTTTCGCTGAAATTTTCGGGAATGATCACCGCAGCATAATATTTGCCGTTTTCAACTCCTTCAAGAGCTTCTTCTTCATCAACAAAATCCCAGC
>CACYDD010000417.1 GCA_902773065.1 uncultured Ruminococcus sp.
ATTTGAATCAGCATTCAGAATTGTATTTACTATGTTATCCATAGTATCGTCAACCATATTTATATATGAAAGTACAACTTCATCTCGAGAAACAGGAACAGCATTTCCACCTTTAACAGGCATTGAAAAATAATTAAAAGCACTATCGTTTTTTAAAGGACAAGGTTTTTGATACTGTTCTATTTCTTCCCTCAAATCAACAATAGTAATGATATTATTATCTATCATCCATTGCCGTTCTTTTTTTGTCAGACAAGTCGGCACATCACTTCTGATGAATCGTAAGTTACCGTGTATAATAGTTCCTGAGTTTTTTGTGTATTCAAATAAGCTCACTTAATCACCTACGAATTCAATTTATCTCATTATACCACACCTACATCACCAACGGCTACCCTTTTTCGCATTTTTGCAAAAGAAAAAGAATTGACAACAGCTATGAATTGTGTTAAAATGTAACTCTACAAGTTAATTTGATTATGTATAAAACCACGAAAGAAGGTATATAAAATGGAAGCAGAATATTATGCAGGCAAGTGGAATGATCATGATATCGTTCTGGTTATTAACAGTATGACAGACGGCAAAGTACAGCTTCGTTTTGACGGCGAAGTGATCTCTGACGGAGGAACGATTTTCCACATGGACAGAGGTATGACCGGAAAAATACCGGATGAGCCGGAGCTTTCTGTACATATAAAATGTAACGGTGATGAATGCCTTTGCATTGTTGGTATGCCATTGGAAACATCCTATGACAAATCGTCAAAAACCTATCGTGCAGAATATTACAATCATAAGCTTGAGGCTTATACCAAAAAGCTGAATTACAACTTTATCATTGATGGCGAAGAAGCTGATAAAAAAGGCGGTGCTCTTACTACCTGTGCCATTTTAGGCTCTCAGGCTGATGAAAACGGCAAGCGTATGATGGCGGTATTTTCTCCCAGCGGTCTTAAGGATACCTGTCAGTTTTTTGCTGAAGCAGAGAATGTAAGGATGTACCCCTGTCGCAGGCAGGGCGGAGAGCTTATCCCTATCACTTTAAGGGATAATGATGACGGTTTTTTGCTTGGTTTTATGCTTGGAATGAATATCTGATAATTGTTTCATAAAGCTTATCAGATATAAAATCATATAGCGTGGTCTGGAAAATCAATTTCCTACCACGCTTTTTTCGCATTTTTACAAAAGAAAAAAGCCCCGCACAAGGCGAGGCTGTGATATCAAAGTATTAAACCAATCTGAATAATAACTGCTCCGGAGGTGTGTCCGGCTTTTTCTCTATCTCTTTTCTTGCGAGTTCAAGGGCTTCTATACGCTTAAGCTCGTCTGCCGCATCCTCAAGTCCGAGGTGCGTGTAAACATTCATGGTAACACCGATGTCGCTGTGTCCCATCAGGTATTGGAGAGTTTTCGGGTTCATTCCTGATTTCGCCTGATTGCTGCAGTAGGTATGGCGGCAGACATGGGGAGTAATGTTCGGCATCTGTATTTTGTATATGGTATTGTAGCGGTCAACCATGTTATTAAAACGATGCTCCCAGTGCATTGCTACAAGCGGAATTCCCTTGTCATCATAGAACAGGAATCCGCCGTAACCGTTAATGAACTTTTCAACGGCAGGTGGCTCTCTGTCCTCGATAATCGCAGCAAAGCATCTTGCGACATCCTCCGTGATTGGCAGCTTTCTTGTGCATGAGTTTGTCTTTGTCGATTCAACGATATTCTTATCGTCCTCCTCTTCAAATCTGTCATGCAGCTGCTCTAAAATGTCCTTCAATTTCTTTGGAATAGGTAATCCCAGATGAGCTGCGTTTTCCAATAGCGATACACCTTCATTCGAGAGGTAAAAGAATATCACTGCTGTCCTGAGTACACTGCCTGTGCCGATAACCTGCACATCAATAATGTTCGCCACACCAACGAGGGTGAAAATCAGCACCTTGCGGCAGATACCCTTAAAACCGATTTTACTGTTCAGCCTCTTTTCACTGATAGCACACATCAAGCCTGTGATATAGTCAATAGCTGCAAATGCCACAAGTGCAATCAAAAGCCCGTCACAGCCGCCGAGGAAATATCCCAGCCAACCGCCCAATACAGTGAAGATAAGCTGAATAGTGTACCAGAATTCTTTCATAAGCATCACGCTCCTTCAAATA
>CACYDD010000418.1 GCA_902773065.1 uncultured Ruminococcus sp.
ATTTTCTTTGATCCAGGGCTGAACGGCAAAATCGGTATCAGGGTCAAATCCGATAAACTGAACAGGCAATGCACAGCAGTCCTGATTGCTGGAGGTAAGAAAAAACTGTGCGGTTACTTGCTCTACTCCCTCCACCTTGGCAAGCTGCTGTTCGACCGATTTGTCAAAATAAAAATAACTCGGTTCACCTCTGAGCAGAACCCCTTCCGCTTCTTTGTCATAACCGAGAGGAACAACCATAATATCTGCCCCAAGTCTTGTGCTGATACTTTCAAGTCCCCTGTCAAGACTGAGTGACAAGATACTGCCGCCAAAAGCAAAAAAAGCAAGCACCGCCGTTATTATGACCAACCCTGCCGAACGGAAAGGATGACGTTTCAGATTAATCAGCGAAAGCCGTGACAATGATATATCGTTGTTGTTCATTCAAACACCTTTTTTCTTCGTTTTTCATCCTATTTCATATCCATTATAGCAAGCAGTTTTTATCCTGTCTAATTGCAATATATTATCAAAATCTATAACAAAAATGTATTGACCTTCCGGCTGTTATTTCTATCTTTAGATAGTATGAAATATCACCGTCACAAAATCATGACGGTGATACAGAGGCTCTGAAATATTATTTTTCAATCTTATTTGCGGCATAGCCTGCTTGCGTAACGGCTCTGAGCAGCATTTTTTCATCAAGAGGCTGTTTGCAGCGCACCTTTGCTTTGTTGCTGCTGATATCCACCTTAGCCCAGATACCGTCAAGAGAATTCAGTGCATTTTCAACACGTCTTGCACAATTTTCGCAGGTCATACCCTCTATTTTCAGTGTTATAGTATACGGATAATGCGACTTGTTTCTGTCTTTGACAGCAATTCTTTTTTCGGCTTCTTCATGCTCTCCGCAGCATCCGCCGCCGTGCTTTGACTTTCTGACTATATGGTAGATTCCCCATGCAACAGCGGCAATAAGAACAATGATGATAATAATTTCTACAATATGTTCGCCCATGACAGCCTCCTATTTGTAAACACAGCCGCTGCAATCGGCACAGTTTCCGCAGCAGGTTTTGCCCTTCTTTTTGTCATGTGCAATTTTGATTATTGCAAAAATAACGGCGGCAACCACTAAAATGATGATCACGATATCCCAGAAATTCATATCATACGCCTCCTGCCAGTATACCGATCAGATGCACCACAGATGCTGCGACCCATGCGACAAAGCATTGCCAGAAAACAACAATGACTGCCCATTTTGCACCAAGCTCTCTTTTAATAGCAGCGATTGCCGCTACACAAGGTGTATATAACAGCGAGAATACAAGCAGTGACGCTGCGGCAGCGGAAGACATTGCAGACGCAGCATCTGCACCGAACAATACTTCAAGTGTGGATACAACACTTTCTTTTGCCATAAATCCGCTGATTAGAGAGGTACAGATCCTCCAGTCACCGAGTCCGAGCGGCTGCATGATCGGAACAAACCAGCCCGAAACCATTGCAAGGATACTGTCCTGCTGATCCTCCACGAGATTAAAGTGGATATCAAAGCTTTGCAGCAGCCATATCGCAACCGTTGCTACAAGGATAACGGTAAACGCCTTCTGCAAAAAGTCCTTTGCTTTTTCCCATAAAAGCTGTGCCACATTTCTTGCACCCGGAAGTCGATAATTGGGCAGCTCCATGACAAACGGTACGGCTTCCCCTTTAAACAGCGTACCTTTAAAAAGGAATGCGACAAGAATACCGATAATGATTCCCAGAAAATACAGACCTACCATGATGAGTGCCTGATACTGCGGGAAAAATGCTTCTACGAAAAAAGCATAAATCGGCAGCTTTGCCGTACAGCTCATAAACGGAGTCAGCAGAATTGTCATTTTTCTGTCACGTTCACTTGGCAGTGTACGTGTTGACATAACAGCAGGCACAGTACAGCCGAACCCGATCAACATAGGCACAATGCTTCGTCCCGACAATCCTATCTTACGCAGAAGCTTGTCCATAAAGAACGCAACACGAGCAATATAGCCGCTGTCCTCCAGTAGGGAAAGGAAGAAAAACAGCGTGACAATGATCGGCAGAAAGCTTAACACACTTCCCACACCTGCAAAAATACCGTCGATCACCAATCCGTGAAGAACCTCATTGACATTGGCATTGGTCAGTGCCTGATCGGTAAGCTCTGTAAGGGCATCGATCCCTGTTTCAAGAAGCTCCTGCAAAAATGCACCGACAACCTCAAATGTCAGCCAGAACACAAGCCCCATGATCAGCACAAACATAGGGATCGCCGTATATTTTCCTGTTAAAATACGGTCAATTTTTTCACTTCTTACACTTTCCTTGCTTTTTTCGGGTTTGGTTACCGTTTTTTCGCATATCTTCTGAATAAAAGCAAATCGCATATCAGCGATTGCGGCACTTCTGTCAAGCCCACGCTCTTTTTCCATTTGCAGCACAATATGCTCTACCATTTCCTTTTCATTCTGCTCCAGCATTAACTGGGACAAGATCAGCGAATCCCCCTCTATCACCTTGCTTGCGGCAAAACGAACAGGAATTTCCGCACTTTTGGCATGATCCTCGATCAGGTGTGCAATACCGTGCAGACAGCGGTGAACCGCTCCGCCGTTATCGCTTTCACTGCAAAGATCCTGACGCACAGGCTTTTCCTGATA
>CACYDD010000419.1 GCA_902773065.1 uncultured Ruminococcus sp.
ATCAATTTTATGAATATCTGAATAATCTTGGTTTTAAGATTGTTCCTTACAGTAAAACAATCGTTAACTATCTGTCTGAAAACCCTAATGCTGATTTGCAGTGGACTTATATTAATTCTAAAGATGAATATGAAGTTTGGGATAAAAGTAATTTAATAGATACATACAGCAGCAATGTTTATATGCAGTACAAACCAAATGATGTTTCTGACATTTTGATTTGGACATATGATGAATCTAAGGATAAATATATATGCAAAAATCAAAACGGAAAAACGGTGGATTCCGTTATCAAATATCATCTTGAAAATGAATCAAGCAACGGCAATTCTAAATTATCCGAAGAGTCTTCCAGGCAAAAATCGTCCGTTTCAAGTAGTTCTTCAACAGAAGCTTCAACTGATTATACAGTGAGAGCGGATGAAGATGTAGAAGGTGTAGCTGTTCCCGACAGTGAAGAAACCGATACAGACACTGATACAGATATGGTTACAAATGAAGCTGCCGAAGAAGATGGAGCTGTGGATGAAGATGATCCTGAACCTGTGACGGAAGATAATACCGTTTCCAACAGTACTAACCACGCAAAAGTAACAGGAGAGCTTGAAGAAGAAGTAACCGCTGATGAATTCCTGCCCGATATTGCTGAAGAACCTGAAAATAGTAACAATAATATTCAGCAGATTTTGCTTATCATCATCGGAATACTGATTCTTGCAGGAATTGTTGTGATTATCGTAATGTTAAGAAAAAGAAAGGCGGAGGAGAAAAATGAAAAATAACAATAAGGTCTTCAGTAAAACAATGGCAAATCCCAGTCTTGCCTATTGCTACATAGAGGAATGTGTCAATGATACCGACTACAAAATGTACAGATACTACTACTGGGACAAAAGAAACAGATGGTACGGTGAAAGGACACTGATCATGGACGAAGCCAACCTTGTCAATCACCTGATGTACAATAAGCCTGAACAGCTCCGACAGCTTCTTGACGAGTGCCGTCTTTACCGATATGTTATGCGAACGGTACGGAAGTATAACAAAGCGGTCGAGAAACAGACCGCCGAGCTGTGCAAAAGCAGACAAGGAAATGGAATTGGCTCTCAGAACAGGCGATAATGAAAAATATGCTGCACTTGAAAGAAACAACAGGCTCAGAGCAGAAGAAATGCTCAGAACGCTTCTCTATGCAGCATAAATTAAAAGCTATCCCTCGATTGTGGGATAGCTTTTGTTTTGCTCAGAAATCGCCGTAAAGCAATTATTTGTTGGATTGTAAAAATAATATTAAATCAGCTTTAAAATTGCTCACAGGACGCCACAGAGGAAATGACAGCTTATTCCAAAGTGTTGTCGCTGCGGCTTTTACTTCTGTTCTGAGATTTTGCTCGATTCTGTTCGTTGGCTTTTATGATTGCTGCCGCTTCTTTAATTTTTTTGCGTGAGAGAGGATATACTGGTTCTTTCCGTTCGGCTGTGCGTTTCTCCTGCTGTTGGGGTACAGACTTCGGCTTGCTTTGTGTACGCTTCGGTTGTTGGGCAGATGAGGTTTTTTTCTTGCCTTGCACAGATGATTTCTGCGTTTTGGATTTTACCGATTTCTTTCTTTGCTGTGCAGCAGAAGTCTTTGCTTTTTTCTTTTTGGGAGTGGTTGTTTTTTTATGTACGTTTGTGTTTGGTGAAACCGAAACCAGATTTTTTATAAAAGATTTTACTTTTTCTATTATTTTGTGCAAGGAAGGTGGTTGTGATCCAAACGCTGTCAGGGGATAACTTGTGTCAATCACTGCCGCTCCACCATTTATCCTTATTCCTTGGTTGAAGTCCGTTTGTATGTGTTGTTTGTTAGTTGATGTTGCAGTATTAGCTTGATTTTTTTCCGCTTCTAATTGTTTTTTATAGTTTTCATCTATATAAATATTTTGTGTTTTGGTATTTTGAATAATATCTTCAGATACAACTTTATAAGCCTTAGGTTTTCCACGAGTAATTGTATTCAAATCAGGAAATACTGATATTATTTTTACACTTACACAATCATTACGCTTTGAAGATTCCTTTACACCAAGAAGAAATATTCGTTCATCTTTATGTAGTGGAGATGGTAAGGATAATACGAAATCGGCAGGAATATTCGATGTTCTTTTATCCCATCCGTTAAATATATAACTGTCCTTTGCTGCTTCTGAAGAATTAAGGAGCTGCGGAAGTGTTAATATAGCGTTTATACGATAGTATATGTTATATTGTTCCGTTGTTTGTGGAACTATTGAGGAAGAATGTGGGGCATTCAGTGCAGCAATATCTTCATCCTGCAAATTATTTTCTGAAAATTTATTATTTTGTATCATTTTCAGCAAAGCTCTTTTTCTGCTGTTTCGTGTTTTCCCTTTGCTGCTGTCATTTAAAATACTTTTTATAGACGGAAGATACTCCAATCCTGTAAAATGTAGTATGTCATCTACAGCAAAACGAATTTTTAGTGTAATGGTGTTATTGTTTTTTCTTTGATGGGCAGTGAAAATGAAATCATTTTTGCTGAGCCTAATACACCGACTGCATAAATTGCTAAGAGTTCCTGCCACTAATTGTTTATCTGTTTTATTATCCAAGACTAAATCTCCTAAACTAAAGAAAGCCTTACATTTCTGTAAGGCTTCGATAGTCATATTTTTCTTTTCAGCTTTCGCCTAGTAGGACTCTGGCTCTTATGCAACCCCCACAGAAGCTCCGCTTCGAATCTGCCTACTCAAACCCGAAACTTCATCACTTATCAGAAATGGTCAGAAAGCCTGCCATTCGTGACCAACCACCCATGTGGTTGTAACATTGAAACAATCAACTTGTTCCTTTGCTAGTACTATTATATGCCATCTTCCCGAAAAAATCAAGTGTTTTTCAAAAATAATTTGCAAAAAACGATTTCGCTTCCAAAGCCGCTCATTTACCGTAATTTTAATTCCTTGTATTAATAAAAAATCCTGCTCCCTTATTAGGTTGCAGGATTTTCGACTTGCAGTCTTGTAGGTGGAGGATGTACTAAACCTCAGATTGAGTTCCACTGTATCCGAGCCTACCTCTCCAATACAATTTCAACACTACTTCGAAACGCTACGGCTATATTTAAGTTTCGTCGTTCCGACCGATAGTTTTCACTATCTGCTCATACAAGACCCGTTTAATTTACAGTACGATAAATATAAAGCCTTGTCTACTAATATTATTATATGCTCTAATTCCGAAAAAATCAAGTATTTTTGAGGCATCCATAGAATGTGTGGGTAAGTAATTTGCGTTTATGCCGCGAAAGCTATTGACAATGAGCAGTATATGGTAGG
>CACYDD010000420.1 GCA_902773065.1 uncultured Ruminococcus sp.
CAAGCTCAATAAGGCCTTGCTGTGCGGCTTTGTCAAAATTCTGCTTGACGGCTTCTTTGATGTTTTCGTCACCAATATTTCTGATAGCCGAAAGTGGCATAGTGTCCGATTGAGAAAAATATGACAAATCCGTTGTCTGTCCTGTAAAAAAGGTGAAATTCAGCTCAGAAATATCCGGAGCGGAACTGAATTTATGCAACGAAGAACTTCCGGCGTGATTGGCTCCGGCGGCTCGCCGGCTGGAACTTGACAGCTCTCCGTTATCGAGTGCCTGACTGATAAGATTATCTGCCGCACTATCTTTTACCACAGGTTTCAATATGGGTCTATTCTTTTTGCCATTTTATTACTTAGCTATTTTACAGATAAAATTAAAAAATCTGCCGGCAAGACTGTATATCAATCTTACCGACAGATTTAGTATTATACTTTATTCGGCTGGTTGGTATCCTTCACTCTTACTGCTTCTTCATCCTCGTGTCTGATCATCGCACGTTTGATCTTTCCGCTGAATGTTTTCGGGATCTCATCAACAAATTCGATGATTCTCGGATACTTATACGGTGCTGTTGATTTTTTGACATGATCCTGTAGTTCCTTGATCAATTCGGGACTGGGCTGGTATTCCTTTTTCAGAACAACCGTTGCCTTTACAACCTGACCTCTTACCGGATCGGGTGCGCCTGTAATTGCACATTCCACCACTGCATCATGCTCCAGCATGGCACTTTCTACCTCGAACGGACCGATACGATAACCCGAACACTTGATAACATCATCGTTTCTGCCAACAAACCAGTAATAGCCCTCGCTGTCCTGCCATGCCATATCGCAGGTGTCGTAATATTTGCCAAGAAGCAGTTTGTCTGTCATTTCCTGATTCAGGTAATAGCCTGTAAACAATCCCGCCGGAGGATTGTTTTTTACATCCATTACACAGATTGAGCCTTCCTCGCCTATGCCGACTTCGTTTCCGTCACTATCCAGAAGCTTGATATCATAAAGCGGGGACGGTTTTCCGGTTGAGCCGATTTTGATATCATCCCACTGGAAATCTGCCATCAGCACGCTGCCCTCAGACTGACCAAATCCCTGATAGATATTATGACCTGTAAAACCAAACCATTTATTGTTGACCTCGGGATTCAGCGGCTCTCCGGCTGTTGCCCAGTGCTGAATGGAAGAAAGGTCATAGGAAGCGACGTCTTCCAGAAGCATGAAGCGGTACATTGTCGGCGGCGCACAGAAAGTGGTAAGCTTATATTTTGCCATTTTTTCAAGAAGCTTTGCCGGTACAAATTTATCCATATCATAAGCAAAAATAACTGCACCGCAGATCCACTGACCGTAAATCTTACCCCAGCCAAACTTCGCCCAGCCTGAATCAGTAACACTCATATGCAGTTTATTTTCCTGCACCTGCTGCCAGTATTTTGCCGTAACAATATGACCAAGCGGATGTGAAAAACTATGCTGGATCATTTTCGGCATACCTGTTGTACCCGACGTAAAATATACCAACATAACATCATCTTTATTGGTTGCCTCGTCACCTGTCGGACGTTCAAAAACATCGGACTGCTTTTCAATTTCTTCTTCAAAGAAATCCCAACCCTCACGTTTTTCACCGACAACGATATGATGATGAATTGTCGGAGAATCCGGCAGTGCTTTTTCTGCCTGTTCTATCACAAAATCATCATTGATACATACGATTGCCCTTGCTTTGGCAGCATTGGCACGATAAACGATATCTTTTTTTGTCAGCTGCAAAGTAGCCGGGATCGTCACCGCCCCCAGCTTATGCAGAGCAACGGCACAAACCCAGTATTCCCAGCGGCGGCGGAGAATCATCATCACCACATCGCCCTTTTTGATACCGATACTTTTGAAATAGTTGGCAGTCTTATTGGAAAGAAGGCTGATATCCTTAAATGTAAATATTTTCTCTTCGTCATGGTCATTGCACCATACAAGTGCCTTTTTGTTTTCGTCCTGCTTTGCCCATTCATCAACGATGTCAAAACCGAAATTGAAATTTTCGGGTATGTTCACCTTGTAATTCTTTTTGAAGTCCTCATAAGAGTCAAATTCGATTCTCGGTAAAAATCTGTTCAGCAGCATTTTGTTCTCCTCACTTTTAAGTATTAAGCTGTGATAGCATAATAAGAAAAACAATAGCACAAAAATAACATTTAATTGCAAAATAATGTTTTTCACAGCTTGCTAATTATCATAACACTTTGATTTCAACTTGTCAACATCACTTTTATATCAAGCGGAACATTATAATCGTATTATTCAATTTCACCTGACAAACTGAGGATGAAACCGTCATAAAGTTCTTCGCTAATATCGCCGCCTATGATTTTTTCATCACATATAATAAGATTGACAGAAACATTTTCTTTATTCTGATATTCCGTTAAAGAAAAATTATATAGCTGACATTCTTTCCCCTTATATTTTTCCAAATCAAGCCCGACAAGGTTCTGCAAGGCATTATAGTCCTCATAAGCAGCATTAAAATGCTCAGGAATGATAATATTTTTTACATAATTCGGCTTATCGTTAACTTTCAGACCAAACTGCTGCGGAAATTTCCTTATTTCGTATTCATTGTGGGCAGAGGTACTGTATCTGATTCCGTCATATTCTGCTGTTTCGGCATTGGCTTTAAACCATATAAACAGACCAACAGCTATAATAATCGCAACAACCAGTGCTACAAATATGATCAATAATTTTCTTGACTGCCATTTTGTAACAGAAAAAATAAACAAAATTTCCTCCTCCATTTCTACACAACAATTCCGAAAAATTTTAACGGTAATTATCCAAAATGATGAAATAAAGCTGTAACTGAATATTTGCTTTCTTTTGATACATATAATATCTTTGAGGTGAAATTTTTATGAATAACAAAAATAATTTTTCAGAAGGCAGTTTCAGCGTGATCGGTACACCCTTTGACCCGTTCGGAAATGATGCCGCTGCGTCTGCCATGAATGCAAGGATCATGCCGTCACAATTTAACTATCCATCTATGCCCCTGAGTTTTTCCCTGATCAGAAATGTAACTCCCGACGAACACGATGAAACAGTTAATCATTTTCAGTAATAATTTATATGCAGACCATTATTGATTATTGACAAGTTTATCCGATTATTATATAATAAATTTGTAAATTTATAATTATATATCGGAGGACATGACATGAGCAAGCTTCAGGATTTAATCATACAGTACTTTGACGAAGACGAAGAAAAAGAAATATATGACCAGATCATTCATGAAATACAAACCTGCGACACACTCTGGACAACTTATTCACCGCGAACAAGAAATCACTATGTTGATTTTGTGCAGGGTCGCCCTGTTGCATTTCTTTTTTCCGAAAAGGAATACTGCGACACTTATTGTGAGCATATGAAAGAAGACTCGAATGTAACCGTTGGTGCTGCGGAGTGCAGCAAAGAGGACAGGCTGCAACTGTTTGCGGATTATCACAGAAGCGGTTTTGAGGCGGTCATTGCAGACAACGGCAAACGATATCTGTTTATTCCCCTGGAGGATCTGATCAACATTCCCGATTATTCGAGCGTTCCGCTGGAAAAACGTCCGATTATCAATCCCCAGCTGGTATGCAGTGCAGACAGATTGTTCCAGTGCATTGAAAACAACACCATTACACCCGACAAGGAGCTGAACCTCCTTGTTGATACTTACAGAGCAAAATTCCTCATCCCTGTACAGGGTGAAATTGAAGGCAGCAGCATTACACTGCCGACACTGGAGCGTTCTGACGGTGCAAAAGTCGTACCATTCTTTACAGATATCGGTGAATTGCGGAAATTTGACAAAGAGGAAAACTATCGTGTTGCCATCACGGAATTCAAACAAATAGAAGAAATCTGCGGCAACGATGAAATCGTTGTAATCAATCCTCTCGGATTCAACTTTACGATTGACAAGAATACGGTTGAGGCAATCAAAAACGCGGCAGCCAGTGTTCCTGACGCTGATCATTCCGACCGTGCGGTGATCTATACGCTTCCCAACCCTCCCAAGGAATTCCTTGACGATCTTTCCACTGTACTGGACACTACACAAGGTGTTGAAAAAGCCTATTGCAAAGGCATCAGAAGTGCCGAGGGTGACGGTCTGCTGATCGTTGTTGACTGCGGAGAGAGCGATGTAGAAGAAACAAAAGAGATTCTGGATTCCATTCGTGCAATGGCTGACGAAAGCCTCGTTGACACTTCCGTGCAGTATATTGCTGCCGCAACCAATGTCGGACGAACCGCTTCCGACAACTCCGAGCCGTTCTTTGAGCGAATTTTCATTGACGCAACCTTAGACCCGGAAAACGTTGATTAATGCATAATGCACAATGCACAATGCATAATGAGCTGGGAGACAAATTCGTTCAATAAAGCGAAAAGCACGCCAACTTTTGCAGGTTGGTGTGCTTTTCACTTTATTTTTTTTGAGCCTCTGCTTTTGTTTTATGCTCAAGATCGATAAACATTGCGATCAGAACGGTAACAAGTCCGATTCCGCTGAAAATAACCGATTTTTCATGCACGATATTTGTGATGTAAGCACTGACGGCAGCACCAATTACAAAAAACAGCACAAGTCCATAAAATTTCCCGGCTGAATGAAGTTTCATTTTGTCTTTACTTGACGCATACGCTGCAAGACATTCCGTGCCGCTCCTGAGATTACCTGTACACATTGTTGTTGCACAGCTGATTCCCCTGATACTGCGGAAACACTGTACCTGCAGCGAACAGACAAATGAGATCATCACATTTGTCACCGTATTGAAATCGATCCAGTCTGCTTTTCCCGCAGGCAAAAAGCAAACCACCGCAATAACAATCAATTCAAGTATGATAATATACTGTCTCCAGTGCAGCCGCCCTTTGTTAACAAAGTTCCGCACCTCTTCGGTAACAACAACACCGATAATAAACGCTAAGATCGGCGGCAGATACGACACCGCTTTCATAAAATTTCCCGAAACAAAACTGATTCCAAGAAGCACCAGATTACCTGTCTGTGCATTTGCAAAAACCTCGCCTCTTGCAAGATATGTATAGGCATCGATATAACCGCCGACTACCGCAAGAACCGAGCCGACAAAATATGATTCCGACATCTGACTGACTTTTCCGCTTTTCATATTTTCACTCCTTATTCATCTACATGATAACACTTTTTTCTATTCTAATCAAGAGTACTTTTCTCAAAAAATAAATCTCCCTGTGCTGACAACACAGGGAGATTTTATCAACTAAGATTCGTTTTGTTTGGCAAGAAAAGCGGCGGCAGCCTGAAGGAGCTTGACATCGCTTTCCGAAGGCAGTGCTGCATTGTCACCGACAAGCAAAACGATCGAACCGGTGATATCGCCCGATGAAATGATCGGCAGTGCGGCGGCGGCACATTTATCGATTCCTTCTATCGGGGTAAAACTGCCGAGCGTACCGCGGTCGGCGGTATAACTCTGCCGTTTTTCAATGAGGTCTTCCAGAGTGGAAGAAATTCTTCTGTCGATATATTCCTTTCTGGAAACGCCCGAGGCTGCAATCACATGGTCACGGTCGGTGATGATCACCGGTCTTTTTGCCACTCTGTTGATCACTTCCGCGTACTGTTCGGCAAAACTGGACATTTCTCCCATGGGCGAATATTTCTTAAAGATCACTTCTCCGCCTGAATCTGTATAGATCTCAAGTGGGTCGCCCTCTCTTATCCTGAGTGTGCGGCGTATTTCCTTGGGTATGACGACCCTGCCGAGGTCGTCGATGCGTCTGACTATTCCTGTTGCGCGCATGGTTTATTTCTCCTTTGATACAAATTTTCGGTATTAGTATTTGTATTTTCAGGGGGAATA
>CACYDD010000421.1 GCA_902773065.1 uncultured Ruminococcus sp.
ATCAAAACGCGGCAAAGAATTTGACTTTATAAAAAAGTAGCGACCGTAGGGAGCGGCTACGCGAATTCCCTGCGCACGTGGTGCGCGGTCAAATTCAGGGTTATAGCATATTGACAACAAAATAACATTATATTATAATTTTGTTATATACATTTGTATCTATAGTGATAAATTTTGTGTATTTTAAACATTATTACAAACCGAACGGAGTTGAAAAAATGAAATCGATCGCTTATCTTTTACGAAAAACTGTTAAAAACGAGATACTCGATACACTGCGGCATCCGCTGAAATTTCTGCTGTATGCTTTTATCGCTGTCAGTATGGTATACGGAGCGATAAGAGGATTTACCGCAAGCTTGGAGGATCTCGGCGGACAGTCAGAAATACTGAGTGACAGCCGTCTTCTGAGCGGTGCATATTTAGCGGTATTGTATTTTATCAGTATTCCGATCATGCTGAAAGGTCTCAGCTCGGGAACAAGCTTTTTCTCGCTGAGCGATGTCAACAATATGTTTGTTGCACCGATCAGACAGCGTACAGTCCTGATTTACGGGGTAGGACGACAGCTTGCGACCATGCTTGTGCTGGTTGTGACATTTGCAGCCTATGGCGGAATGATCATCAATATGTTCCGCATGACCGTTTCCCAGACGCTGCTTTTGATTTTAGGAATCGTTCTGATGCTCATAATGGTTCAGCTTGTGACACTGATGATCTTCTGTCTTGCCAGCCAGCACCCGGTCAGAGCAACCGTCATGAAATATTTTATATTCGCAATGACCTTTTTTGCTATCGGTGCAGCTCTGGTACATATCTTCACACATGAAATGTCAGCAGAATCCATGCTTGCTGCGATTTCTCTCCCGATCCTTGAATATGTGCCGTTTATCGGCTGGATGCACGGACTGATTTTCGGTATACTGGAAACAAACACGGTAAAGATCATTATTTTCGGAGCATTAATGCCTCTGACTGCTGCGGCAAGTATTATCACACTGTTCAAAGCAAAACTCGACTTCTACGAGGATGTTCTCTCTCAGGCAGAAAGCTACCATGAATTCAGAGAAAATATCCGCTCGGGTACGGTATCTGACAAAATGATGCTCGGCAACAAACAGATCAGACTTCGCAAAAAGGGAATACAGAAGGGTCAGGGAGCAACAGCAGTCTTTTACAAACATATACTGGAGGGCAGCAGACGCTCCAGATTCATGTTTTTCAATATCAATACCTTTGTTCTGATATTTGTGGCATTTGTCACTGCTTTCGGCATTAAACACGGTATGCCTGATATCGACCCTACCATTATTTATCTGGCAGCAGGGGTGATTTGTGCTTATGTACAGTTCTTTTTCAGTGCATCGGGCGACTGGGTGAAAGAGCTGACAAAACCATATATCTACCTGATTCCCGACGGTGCTGTCAAAAAACTCATCATGGCGGCAGCAACAGGGCTGATCAAGCCTTTCACTGACGGTATCATTACCTTCGGACTGCTGGCAATTTTTATAGGCGGTCAGCCGATCGATATTATCATTTGTGCGCTTGCCTACGGAAGCTTTGGAAGCATTTATATTGCAACCAATGTCCTCGCCCAGAGAATTGCAGGTCTGGACAGTTCAGGCGGTATTTTCATCACATTCTATATGTCCGTCATGATCATAACGCTGATCCCGGGCATTGTGATCGGTCTTATCGTTCTTTCAAGCTTTGCCGGTTCTTACGGCTATATTGCGACAACTCTTCTCGGCACTCCTGTGCTGATCTGGAATATGGCGGTATCCCTCATCATCTTCTGTTCCTGCCGCAATCTTCTCAACAATACAGAGTAAGCGGAGTGCCTCTGCTGTCAATTCCCGCTCTGCTTTTTATAATTTACAAATTCATTATCGCACCATAAAGTTTGGAAAAATTCCACTAACAATTATTCAGTGATTCCTTAGTAAAAAATCAAAAAAAAGGCATACACACGATTGTAACAGAAAGTGTGTATGCCGCATTTTTATTTTAACAATTCATAAAGTTTGACATCGCAAAGTTCATCAGAACCCCATTTTGCCACAGATTTATCATAACCGACAAAGTTTATTGCGCATTTCTCCATTACTCTGCCAGAAGCAGGGTTATCAACATGGTGTTTTGCAATGATTTTTGTAAAGCCGTTACGGAACAACTCATCAATCACTGCTTTGTAAGCTTCAGTAACATAACCCTTCGCCCAATACTTTTTGTAAAGCACATAACCGACTTCAGCCGTTTTTCATTATCGGCGATCCCCACAACATCGATCGCACCGATCGGCTCGTCATTTCCTTTTTCAGTTATCGCCCAACGAAATTCAAACCCGGAAGCAGCTTCATCAAGATACATCTGCAAAAGCCAGATCGTGGTATTTAAATTCTCATGCTTCTGCCAGTGGCAGTATCTCGCAACATTTTCATCACTCGTCCAGTTGTGGTACATCATCTTTGCATCACCTTCTCTGAACGGGCGTAACACCAGTCTGTCTGTTGTTAATGTACTCATGATAACTCCTCCTTTTAAATAAAATTTAAGCCGTTATGGGTAAGTTCTTCCCCACAACGGCTTTGTCAACAGGTAGCAAAAAAGATATCACTTGGAATGCGGCAAAAGACTTGAACTCCCGAAAAAAGAGCGACCGCAAGGGAGCGACTACGCGAATCGTCCTGTGCGGTCACGCACTAGTGCGGGCGACAGGACTTGAACCTGCACACCTTGCGGCACAAGAACCTAAATCTTGCGTGTCTGCCAATTTCACCACGCCCGCTTATGAAATTGAAAAATGGAAAATTATTATTCCCTCTCATGCATGAAACAAATATATTATACACAAAATAATTGGTTTTGTCAACAAATTTAATTGAATAATTGCTGACAGTACTGTATAATCAAAGATAACAAAAAACTGCAGGAGGAATGGTCATGGCTGAAAATGAAAGAGTGAGAATTGCAGATATTGCGGAGGAGCTGGGTGTCAGTACGGCAACGGTATCAAATGTGATTCATGGAAAAACAAAGAAGATTTCCGATGAAACCGTCAAAAGAGTGCAGCAGCTTCTGGAAGAAAGAGAATATATCCCAAGCATGGCAGGAATTCTGCTTGCACAGAATAATTCAAGAATTATCGGCGTGATTATCAACGACCATGAAAAATACGAAGGACGTGTTCTCGAAGACCCCTTTATTGCTTCCGCCGTCAACCACCTGTCCTATGAAATAGATAAAAACGGCTATTTCATGATGATAAAAATCACCTCTGAAACTTCTGATATTATCCGCTTTGCTTCTATGTGGAATTTATCGGGAATGGTGCTGATCGGGTTTTGCTGTGATCAGGATTACCAGAAACTGCGTTCTTCCATGCGAATTCCGTTTGTGGTGTATGACGGATTTTTTGACAAACCAAACAGAATATGCAATATTACGATCAATAATTTTGACGGAGGTTATCAGGTCGGAAAGCATTTTGCAAAGCTTGGGCATAAAAAGCTTCTCTGCATTTCCGATAATTTTACCTGCATGGATCTGGAACGATACAATGGTTTCAAAAAGGCAGCAGAAGAACACAAACTCATAGCCGATTCCCTGCAAATACCGCTTTGCAGCAGCGAACGCATGAATTTCTATCAAGAAAATATCAAACAAATCTTAAACTATTCGGCAGTATTCGCCGTATCGGATTTTTATGCAATCGAGCTGATGCAGTTTCTGATGGAAACCGGTATCAAAATTCCCGGGGATATTTCCATCGCAGGATTTGACGATACGCCGATATGCAGGCAGATCGTACCAAGTCTGACATCGGTGCGTCAAGACTGCAAAGCAAGGGCAGAAACAGCCGTATCTGTTCTGAAAGAGCTTGAAAAACATGAAAAGGAAGGAAGTATTGTCAGGCTTCCTGTTGAACTGGTCGCAAGAAACAGTACAGCAAAATACACAAAACAGTGATATTAATTTTAGCATAGGTTATGCGTTTAACCTTTGTAATTTGCGGTTTTCTCCTTTATAATCATAGTAGAAACAATAAGTAATGTGCCATCTATAATTTTACACTAAGGAGTGAGCCGCTATGAAAGAAAAATCTACATTTTTAAGTTCCGTTATCAAAATCTCAATTCCTGTGGCACTACAAAGTATGTTACAGTCCTCGTTCAGCATTGTCGATCAGATCATGATCGGCACAACAGGAAGTGTGAATATTGCTGCTGTCGGTCTTGCCGGAAAATTCTCGTCCATTTATTCCGTCATCATTGCCGCTGTCGGAGCGGTAGCAGGCATCATGATATCGCAGTATTTCGGAAGCAAGGACGAGGACGAAGTGAACCGCAGCTTTTCCGTGAATTGTGCGGCGGCAATACTGACCGCTCTGCTGTTTACAGCAATATGCGTATTGTTTCCGCAGCAGATCATGGGAATCTATACAGATGATGAAAGTGCCGTCAGCATTGCAGCAGATTATCTGAGAATCATCTCTGTAACTTTTATTCCGCTTGCAGGAAGTACACTTTTATCTACCATGCTGCGGTGTATGGAAAAAGCCTCCCTGCCGCTGTATATCAGCATTATTGCCGCAATTTTCAATACAGGGTTCAACTACCTCCTCATTTTCGGAAAGCTTGGTTTCAGTGCTATGGGGGTAAACGGTGCGGCGATCGCAACGGTAATTGCGCAGTGTGTCAATTTCATCTTATTGCTCGGTACATTTATTGTTGTTTTAAAGAAAAATCAAAAGCACTTCTTCTTTTCGGTTCATTTAACCAAAATGACCTACAAGCAATATCTGTTGATCCTCTTCCCTATCTTCATCACAGAATTTTTATGGAGTGTGGGCGAAAATGTCTATGCGTCGATTTACGGTCATCTTGGAACAGCGGACTGTGCCGCAATGACACTGACCTATCCGATACAGGGGCTGATGATTGGTGCATTAAGCGGAATTGCTCAGGCGGCAGGAATACTTATCGGAAAAGAACTGGGAAAAAAAGATTACGACAT
>CACYDD010000422.1 GCA_902773065.1 uncultured Ruminococcus sp.
GATGGTGTAGATGCATATATCGTATCGAGCCGTGAAATGGTTGACGATATGGTCAAACGGGGAGTCGAACGGGTAAAGGTTTATCCCTACGGTATTCCTGTCAAAAGCGAATTCCTTGACCCGATCGACCGTGAAAAAGTATTCGCCGATGAAGGACTTGACCCCGATATCCCGACAATTCTTATCATGGCAGGCAGCTTCGGCGTAACGGATATTCTGAAAATTTACCACAAGATCGTCAAGTCCAAAGAAGATTTTCAGGTAATCGTAATCACAGGAAAAAACGAAAAGCTGTATGAAACCTTTGAAAGATACCTGCGCAAGATCGCACTGAATAATACACTGATCGAGATCAAAGAGCTGACCAGAGCTGCAAAATCTTCTTCCTCAGTCAGAAAATCAAAGAAAAAGAAAGCTGCAAAGCCCACAAAACTCATGTATTTTACTGATGAAGTCGCAAAATATATGCACATGGCAGATCTGATCGTTACCAAGCCGGGCGGACTTACCGTCAGCGAAGCAATCGCCTCCAACCTTCCCATGGGTATTTTCAAAGCAATTCCCGGTCAGGAAGAACAAAATGCGGATTTTCTTGTCGGAAAAAATATGGCCGTGCGCCTTGAGAAAAACAACACCTGTACCGCTGTTATTACCGACCTGATCCGCAACAGAGAAAAACTTGATGAAATGAAAGAATCCATCCGGCTGTTCTCCAAAGGAAATTCAGCTGCCAACATCTATCTTATTATGCTGGAACTCCTTGAAAAATACCAGAATAAAGAATGAATAAATGCCGGCACTCCGATGTGAGTGCCGGTAATTTTTTATGCTGTTTCAAACTGACTGCTGTAAAGCTTTTCATAAAAGCCGCCTTTTGCCATCAGCTCGTCATGGTTGCCCTGTTCCACGATATTACCCTCGTTCAGAACAAGGATCATATCGGCATTGCGTATTGTGCTAAGTCTATGAGCAATAATAAAGCTGGTTCTGCCCTGCATGATATTATCCATTGCCTTCTGGATCAATACTTCCGTTCTGGTATCAACAGAGCTTGTTGCTTCATCAAGGATGAGTATTTTCGGATCGGCAAGAATCGCTCTTGCAATAGTGATGAGCTGTTTCTGTCCCTGAGAGATATTATTTGTTTCCTCATTCAGCACCATATCATAGCCGCCCGGAAGTGTGCTGACAAAATAATCCACCTGTGCCGCTTTGGCTGCCTTATCAATTTCTTCGTCTGTAGCATCGGGTCTGGCATAGCGGATATTATCCCTGATCGTGCCGCTGTAAAGCCATGTATCCTGTAACACCATTCCAAAAAGGGAGCGGAGGTCTTTTCTCCTGAAATCACGGATATCATATCCGTCAACAAGAACCGCACCGTCCTGCACATCATAAAAACGCATGAGAAGCTTGATAATTGTCGTTTTGCCTGCACCTGTCGGACCAACAATCGCAATTTTACTGCCCTGCGGTATATTGGCGGAAAAATCATTAATAATGATCTTATCATCGTTGTAACCGAAATGTACATGAGCAAACTGTACACTTCCGCCGATATGGATATTGAGCTCCGTATCGGGTTCATCTGTTGTATTGACGGTCAGTGCATTTTCGGCTTCGGGAATTTCTTCGGGTTCGTTCAGGAATTCAAATACTCTTTCGGCTGCTGCCGCTGTCTGCTGAAGAATATTGGTAATATTGGCTACCTGCGTGATCGGCTGGGTAAACTGGCGTACATACTGGATAAATGCCTGTATGTCACCTATCGTGATCGCTCCGTTGGCGGCAAAATATCCGCCGAGAATACAAACCGCTACATAGCCGAGATTGGTGACAAACATCATCATCGGCATCATGACACCTGATAAAAACTGCGATTTCCATGCAGAAACATAGAGTTTGTCATTGAATCCGTCAAATGTTTCAACAGACTTTGCTTCACCGTTAAATGCTTTCATGACCTGATGACCGCCGTACATTTCCTCAACATGACCGTTTACCTTGCCAAGATATTCCTGCTGTGCGGTAAACTGCTTCTGTGATCTTTTTACGATAAATATTACAAATATAAATGACACAGGCAGGATTCCCAATGCGATCAGCGTCATCTGCCAGCTAATGGAAAGCATCATAATTAGTATACCGATCAGCTGTGTAACGGAAGTAATGATCTGTGTAATACTCTGGTTCAGACTCTGGCTGAGTGTGTCGATATCATTTGTGACTCTTGAAAGAATTTCTCCGTTGGTCGTTCCGTCATAATATTTCAGCGGAAGTCTGTTCAGCTTTTCAGAAATATCCTTTCTGAGCCTGTAGGTAAGCTTCATGGAAACATTGGTCATAATAAATCCCTGTAGAAATGAAAACAAGGAACTTACAATATAGATTCCTAAAAGCGTCAGCAGGATATTGGCGATACCGTCAAAATTGATTCCCTCATCTGAGCCCGTAAAGCTTCCCATGATCCCTTCTGCAAGAAGAGTTGTTGCATTGCCGAGAATTTTCGGACCAACGATCATAAATACAGTTGAAATAATCGCAAACAGCATTACCACAATAACACTGAATTTGTAATTGCCCATATATCTGACAAACTGCCGGAATGTTCCTTTGAAATCCTTGGCTCTGTCCCCTGCCATCATGCCTGCCATTTTTCCGCCCATAGCTGGCTTCGGGGGTTTTCTTCTGTCTGTTTTTTCGCTCATTTTTCACCCTCCTCTCTTATACTTCCTGTGTGATATTCTGTGATACCGCTATTTCACGGTAAGCCTCACAATTCTTTAACAGCTCGTTATGTGTTCCTCTGCCGACAATTCTGCCCTCGTCAAGAACAAGAATGTTTTCGGCATACATAATAGTACTGATTCTTTGTGCAACAATGATCACAGCTGAATCACCTGTGTATTTTTTCAGTGCTTTTCTCAGTGCTGCATCTGTCTTGAAATCCAGTGCGGAGAAACTGTCGTCAAAAATATAAACCGGTGCTTTTTTCACAAGTGCTCTTGCGATAGCAAGACGCTGTTTCTGTCCTCCCGATACATTGGTGCCGCCCTGTGAAATAGGAGATTCATATTGATCGGGTTTGGATTCGATAAACTCCCCTGCCTGTGCTGTTTCTGCCGCTTTCTTTATTTCATCATCGGATGCGTCATTTCTGCCGTATCTCAGGTTAGAGGCAATATCGCCCGAAAACAGCATACCCTTCTGCGGAACAAGACCGATCTGCTCTCTCAGGTCATGCTGTGTCAGGTCACGGACATCGATACCGTCAAGGGTGATCTTTCCTCCGGTAACATCATAGAATCTCGGAATCAGATTGACAAGTGTTGTTTTGCCTGAGCCTGTTGTGCCGATAAATGCCGTTGTTTCGCCCGGCTTTGCCGTAAAGGAAATATTACGCAGTACATCGGACTTCGCGCCCTTATAACGGAAGGAAACATTGTCAAATTTCACCTCTCCCCTTACCTTTTCTTTCAGGCTTACAGGATTTTTAGGGTCTTTGATGGAAATATCACATTCGAGAACATCTGCAATTCTCACAGCAGAAACGGATGCTCTCGGGATAATAATAAACATCATCGCGATCATCAGGAACGACATAATGATCATCATGGCATACTGAATAAATGCCATCATATCACCGACCTGCATTTCAGCCTGTTCGATCTGGTGCGCTCCTACCCATACCACAAGCATGGAAACGCCGTTCATAATTAACATCATCACAGGCATAAGGAAGGTCATCACACGATTCACGAAGAGATTCACGGAGGTCAGGTCTTTATTTGCCTTGTCAAACCGTTCCTCTTCATAGCGTTCCGTGCCAAAAGCTCTGATGACAAGCAAACCGCTCAGACTTTCACGGGTCACAAGGTTCAGCCTGTCGATCATCTTCTGCATTATCTTGAATTTCGGCATTGCAACTACAAATACCACAAGCATGACAACAAGCAATACGCCGATGGCCGCAATAATGATCCAGCTCATTGACATTGTTGTGGACGCGGCAAGAATTGCACCGCCGATTCCCATGATCGGTGCATAGCAGATCATACGCAGTCCCATATTGATAATGTTCTGTATCTGTGTGATATCGTTTGTGGTTCGGGTGATCAGCGACGCTGTTGAGAATTTGTCAAATTCTTCATTGGAAAACTGTTCTACCTTTCTGAAAATATCGGAACGCAAGGTTCTGGCAACGCCTGCACTGATTTTCGAGGCAATAAAGCTGACAAGGATCGTCGCGATCACTCCTCCGATCGTCACAAGCACCATCAAAAGTCCGATATGCAGGATATAAGAATTCTGGATTTCCGCAACATCAACGCCAAGCTCTTTGTAAAACAGCTTCGCCATGACCGTTCCGATCTGCTCGCTGATCATAGGATCTGCTTTTGCGGCCTCCTCGATATACTGCTGTGAAAAGTTTTCGATATTGGGCATGGAAGCAAAGGCATATATTTTTGAAACATCCACATCGTCCGACAGACTGCTGTTGTCGGCATTCATATTGATATTCATGGCAGACATAACACCCTGTGCCGTCAGCATGACCGCAAGCTCCGAACGGGAGATCACATCATCCAGCTTTTCCGTATCTGCATTATCCTTCATCACATAAATATTGTGACTGTCATCCAGATAACTATACTTTTCTTGGTATTGTTTGAACTCGGAGGAATTTTTATCGATCAGTATGTAACTGTCCTCCACAATCTTACGCTGATCTTCCTTCATAAAGGTAAGAATCATGTTCATGCCCTCACTGCTTACCGCTTCGGGTGCAGAATGTTCAATTCCCGAACGCTGTATGCCTGTATTGACGATATCCGACATCAGATTCGGCAGATACAGGTCGGACATTCCCTGACAGAACAGAAGCATCACAGCCAGTATGATCGGAAAAATATAGGGTTTCAGATATTTTCTGAGTCTGAGCAATTTCGTCATTCCTTTCTTTGTTTTTATAGCATTACTATATATTATCACAACTCGACAAGAAAATAAAGAACTATCCATACAAAATTTATTTTTATCCGGCGAGCCGCCGGTCCCGATTCGCGTATCCGTTCGCTACACTCACTACTTCGTCATAAACTCAACTTTATCGCCGCATTTCCAATACAAAATTTTGAATGTAGACACCGTGTTTATTAAAAATAACATAATAATATCAAAATAATTTCGGATATTACACATTCTCGGTATTGACCTTGACAGAAAATAATGTTATGATTAAAGTTATGGAGAAATGTCAAAAAATACAAATCGAAATTTCCGATCGATATATACAGCTTCTGTTAATTAAGTACATTCTCAAAATACAGGGAGGAATATTATGGCGGATAAGAAAAAAAAGAAACTGAAAATCCCATGGAGCTTATTATTCAATATTGTAATCATCGCACTTACAATTTTTCTTATATTATATTTTGTTTTTTCCGAAGGCGGATTTATCGACCTGATCAACAGTGGTCTTAAAATCAGTATTACCTGGCTGATCATGGCAATATGTGTTCATCTGCTGAATATTGCACTCGATATGACAGTCATCTATCTTTTTACAAAAGAAAATGTACCTGATTTTACGATTTATCAGGCGTTTATCTGCTCGACAACGGGTCAGTTCTTCTGTGCCGTTACACCGAGTGCAACAGGTGGTCAGCCGATGCAGATCGTCGCTATGACAAGAATGGGTATCAAACCTGCCCATACGACTTCTACCCTCATCCAGAAATTTCTTGTCTGGCAGTTTACTTTAGCTGTTGCCTGTATTATTGCAGTTGTCGCACGGTTCGGCTTTTTTGCACAGTTTTTTAACCCTGCCATGTGGGTATTTTCTATCGCAGGATTTGCGGCACAGATCTTTATGATCGTTGTACTTCTTCTTGCCTCTTTCTGCAAACCTCTTACTACAAAAGTGGTAAACGGTATTCTTACCTTTTTGGGCAAGATTCATATTCTTCATAATGTGGAAGACAAAAAGAAAAGCATCGGTGAAACACTTGACTCCTTCCATGACAGCAACAAGGAACTGAACAAGAATAAGCCCTTGCTTGTTAAAATCTATGCTATTACAGCGGTTCAGATGGTCGCATTTTTCCTTGTACCGTATTGTATCGCAAGATCTTTCGGTATTGACTGCAATGTATTTGATATGCTTTGCGCTCAGGCATATGTCAATATGGTTTCAAGTCTTGTGCCTCTTCCGGGCGGCTCGGGTGCAGCGGAATATTGCTTTACCGTATTCTTTGGCTCATACTTCTCCGCTACAACCATCAAATCGGCTATCCTTCTCTGGAGAACGATCACCTACTATGGTACGATCGCTGTGACAGCACCGTTTGCAACACTGAAAACGAAAAAAACAACGGATGACCTGGTTACTGAAAATCAGGCAACATAACATAATGTAAAATTGAGGAATATTTATGAAAAGCACCAATCCTGAAATCAGCGTTATAATTCCCGTTTATAACTGCGAAAAATATCTGGAAACATGCTTGAATTCTCTCAAGGCTCAGAGCTATCAGAATTTTGAGGTATTGATTATCAATAACGGTTCGGTCGATCATTCATCTGAAATTGCAAAATCATTTGAAGATCATGACAATCGTTTTAAAGTTATTGAACATCACGGCGGAATGGCAGGTGAAGCACGTAATATCGGCGTGACCCATGCCAAGGGGAAATATATTTCCTTTGTTGACGCCGACGATACCGTCTGCGAACGATACCTTGAAGAACTGCACAAAGCCATCGTACAGCATGATGCCGATATTTCCATCTGCGGTTTCCGTTTATATTTCAGAAAATCAGATAAGGTAAAGGGTACACACCGTGTTCCTGACGGCAAAGTGTACAACAAAACAGAGGCTTTGAAAGAGCTTCTGCGTGACCGTAAAATGAGATTCTATCTCTGGAATAAACTGTGGAAAAAATCGTTATTTACAGAAAACAATATCAAAATACCGAATATGTATTATGAGGATGCCGTTGTCTGTTCTCAGCTTTTTTCCTATGCGGAAAAGGTCGTAATGACGGACTACTGCGGCTATTCCTATGTAAGAGCCTCCTCCAGAAAATATATCGAAGTGGAAATGAATGCCAAAAGAATCAACAACTATATCAATACCATCCCTATGATCCGGCTTCATCTGGAAAATGTTGACATTTATGATAAGGTAAAAACACCTTTTTCACGGCATATTTTTCATGTTTTCTTTTCGATCCCCGGGCTTTGTATACAGGCAAGGGATAATCTTCAGGACGGTATACTCAAAAATTCTTTATCGGGCATGAAGAAAGTAATCAACAGCTGTTCCGCTCCGCAGCACAAGCTGGAGGAGCTGCCCGATATCACAGCTGTCAAATAAAGGGGTGAATTTTATGTCAGCACCTAAGGTTTCAGTGATCGTACCGATATACAATGTCGAAAAATATATCGGCAAATGCCTGAATTCCATTCGTAAACAGTCGTTCGGCGATTATGAAGTTCTGCTGATCAATGACGGTACACCCGACAACAGCATGGAGATTGCCAAAAAATTTGCCGATAAAGACAGCCGATTTCACATCTACAACAAGAAAAACGGCGGTCTGTCCGATGCAAGAAATTATGGCATTGCAAGAGCCAGGGGCGATTTCCTTGTTTTTATCGACAGCGATGATTATATCCACAGGGATTATCTGGAAGTGCTGTATATGGAATGTATCAGAAATAATGCTGATATTTCCTGCTGCCGGTATAAAATTGCCTTCCCTTCGGGTGTGGCTGTACCTATGCCTGTTAATAAAGGACATATCGTACTTGACGGCAGAGAAGCACTTGATGTACTGATCCGGGATCAGTACCTGCAAAGCTACGCATGGAATAAAATGTACAAGAGAACGCTGTTTACCGATCACGGTATCACCTACCCTACGATGTATTTTGAAGATATTGCCACTACCGCAAGGGTCATGCACCATGCCAACAAGGTCGTAATTACCGACAAATATCTGTATTATTATGTCAGACGTTCAGGCAGTATCATGACAACCATGAATTCTAAGAAAATCAATGATTACATCCGTTCTTATTATATCATTCGCAACTATCTGCAAAATGAAAATGATTATAATGATTACAAGAGTGCGATCAGACGTGCCGGAAAAAAATTCTGTCTGATCAATAAATATTCCATTATCCGACAGCATCTTCTGAATCTTAATTTTGACAAATTGAAATTCAATATGGATACCAATAAAATGCTTTATGAATATCTGATCTCCGATGAATTCAAAACCTCTCCCGGCGAGCCGCAGCTCCCCGAGGAAATCTGGCAGCCGGTCAGAAAAAACAAAAAAGTAAAAGCAAAATAAAAATCACGGTTCACATTATGTGAGCCGTGATTTTTATTATACGGGAACGATCGATAACGCTTCACTTTTCGGTACCTGCTGGTTCGGGTACATGGAAAAGGCAATATTCGTGCTGTGGTCGGCAATTCTTTCAAGATTTGTCAGAAGCTCCATAAACAGTGTGCCGACAGTGGCATTACAAGTGCCTGCACTGAGTCTGTCAATATGATTCTGCTTGTATGCAGCAGTTTTGTCATCAATCTCCTGCTCAATATTGCTGACCAGATCTACCATTTTCGGATCAACATGACTTGCTTCGAACATTTTGATGGAATCCTCAATGATATTATCCACAAGCTTCTGTATCTTTTCTACTTCTTCGATCGCTTCTTTACTGAAAGAAGCATCCTTATCGATCAGCATCTGCGCAATTTCGGATATATTTTCGGCATGGTCGCCGATACGCTCCATATCACTTACTACATGATAATATGAACCGATTTTTTCGCGGTCACTGTCTTCCAGGTTCAGACCGTTCAGCTTGACAAGATAATCGGTGATCGCCATATTCAGGTAATCGATCACTTCTTCGTTTTCTTCAATTTCCTTGATAACGCTTTCATCCTTTTCAAGGAAGGCTTTCATGGATCTGGCAAAATTTTTCTTCGCAAGATTGCCCATTCTCTCTATTTCCTTCGTTACCTGAGAAACAGCGATCGGCGGAGTTTTCAGCAGTCGTTCATCAACGAATTTCAATCTGCTTGCTTCCACTTCGTTCTCTTCATCACCGGGAATAATAATATACCACAACTTAATGATCAGGTCAACACACGGAAGAAGAATCAGCGTTGATACAATACTGAAAACAATGTGAACGATCGAGATCTGCAACGGTACAAGATCCGTCACCGATTCAATAAAGGAATTAAACGGCGTACACATAGAAAGGATCGCAAATATCACAGCACCTATCACGGTAAAATTAACATAGCAAAGAGCCGTTCTTTTTGCCGCTTTTGTTGCTCCCAAAGACGATATAACCGCCGTTACGCACGCGCCGATATGGATACCGTACACCATATAGACCGCATCAGGAAGTGCCAGTGCATTGATTGCACCGAGAGCCTGCAAAACACCGACAGCCGCTGATGAACTCTGTAAAAGTGCGGCAAATGCAATGCCAAAAAGAACACCGATGATCGGATTACTTACCGATGTAATAATTCCCTTGAAGAAATCAGAAGAAGCAATCGGTTTGAGATTCGCACTCATGGTCGTCATGCCAAAGAACAGGATACCAAAACCTGCTATGATCTGACCAAAATATTTCTGATTATTCTTTTTGCAGAACATCACCATGACCGCACCGATAAAAATAGCCAAGGGTGCATAATCTGAGATCTGTATAGAAAGTAATATGCTTGTCATTGTTGTACCGATAGTTGCACCCATGATCACGCCCATCGCCTGACTGAGGTTCATGATCGACGCATTGACAAAGCCCACACACATGACTGATACAGCTGTAGAGCTTTGTATAATTGCTGTTACCACTACACCGACCAGCGCACCAAGAAAACGGTTTGTTGTCAGCTTTTCAAGAAGATTCCTCAAATTAGAGCCTGCGGCAAGCTCCAGTCCTTCGCCCATTAATCTCATACCATAAAGAAACAATCCAAGTCCGCCCAATGCAAGAATGATCTGCATCATCATCGTGTAATCGAAGGTCATAACTACATCCTCCACTATTCTTTTTTCTTTTCATTTTATTTTCTGCACAATTTATTTTCTGCACAATTCAATCATATTACATTGTTCGACGCTGAAAGTTCTTTAATCGAATAATGCCGAATTCTATCTTTAACACAAAATCGTTTCAGTACGGTAAAAATCTTTAGCAACTTTTACACTAAGACTGTTCTGCTACTACCGTAAACAGCACCAAGTCCTCTTCTCCTGTGTTGATGATCGTATGCTGTGAACCTTTCGGACAATAGTGACATACACCCGTGCGGAGAATTTCTTCAACACCGTCACAAACTGCTTTCCCCTGACCGCTTATCACATAGTTAATATCATTGCCTGTACTCTGCGTATGCAGACCAATCGACGAACCGGCAGGAATCACGCTGTACATTATTTTACCGCTCTTGTCCATGTACATAGCAGCTGTCACACTGCCTTCTCCGCCGTTTAAATTTGGTATGGTGACACTTTTCATTTTATCAAATTCTATCAGCATTGTTTTCCCTCTATCACAAATTCATTTCGTATAAAACTTCATCTCTTATCTCGTCCGAAATGCGGTTTTTTCTTCCTCCATGCTTTTCAACGAATTTCATGCCGAGCTTTTCCATAATACGAACGGAAGCATGATTTTCACTATCGGCATGGGCAATATAATGTGTCAGACCGTATTTTTCTTTGCAGTAGTCAACAAGTACTTTTGCCGCTTCAACGGTGTAGCCGTTGCCCCAGTAATCTTTATTAAGAATCCAGCCGAGTTCGCCGATGCCTTTCCAGTCAAGAAAATCCACACTGACCGAACCAATATGTACTCCGTCAAGAAGAATCGCCATTTCTATATATTCGGGTCTGTCTTTCTTCCACTGCTGTTCGCATTTCACCAGATAAGCTCTTACCTCTTCTTCGCTTTCATACGGAAGATACACCATCATTTTTGCATTTTCAGGATTCAGAGAATACTGACACGCTGTTTTGAAATGTGGAATTCCCAGCGGTTCAAGGGTCAATCGTTCTGTTTTCAGTTTCATAAAAATCCTTTCTGTCGGTATCATAAATCATCACCGTTTTATCAAAAATTATCTCTTAAAATACATATACACCTGACATTTTATCATGCCGTTGTAAAGCTTTCTGCGCTTGTCGGCGGGTCTGCCGAAATTGCGCTCAAAATTGTCATCGGGGCTTATCACCGTATAACTGTAGCCGTTACGCTTGTAAAATTTCTTTCCCATAATCCGGTACAGTTCTCTCGCCTGCTCAATATCAAGCAGACGTTCGCCATAAGGCGGATTGGAAATTACCGCTGCTCTTTCAAACTCGGAACTAAAATCTGCAATGCTTCTCTTTTCCACATGAATACGCTCTTCCACTCCTGCTTTCAGTGCATTTAATTTTGTCAGCTCTAAAGCATGATTGTCAATATCATAGCCGTAAGCCTGAAATTCTGCGTCATGATTGATCAGATCAGAACAACGCTCACGCTCCTGTGACCACACGTTTTCGGGTATCACTTCCCACTTTTCCGCCGCAAAGCTCCTGCGAAGTCCCGGTGCAATATTCAGTGCTTTCATAGCCGATTCGATCAGTATTGTTCCCGAACCGCAGAACGGGTCTATTACTGTGCTGAACGGGCGCACATGGGACAGGTCTGCCATTGCCGCCGCAAGCGTTTCTTTGATGGGTGCTTCCGTTGCCTCCTTGCGGTAGCCGCGCTTGTGTAGCCCCTCTCCCGAAGTATCAAGCATGATACTGACCTTATCTTTGATGATAAGGAACTGTATCTGATGGCGGCCGCCTGTTTCATCAAACCAATCGGTGTGATATTTGGAACTCAGACGGCTGACTGCCGCTTTTTTAATAATTTTCTGACAATCGGGTACGCTTGCAAGCTTAGAGCTGACGCTGTGTCCCTTTACAGGAAAAGCTTCATCCTTTGCGATCCACCTCTCCCATTCAATGTTTTTCACACCCTGAAATAAATCTTCAAAGCTGTATGCCTTGAACTCCGCCAAAAGGATCTGCACTCTTTCCGCATATCGTGAGCATAGATTGACCCGTGCAAGTGTAGAGAAATCTCCCTGAAACAGCACTCTGCCGTTTTCGGCTCTGACATTTTCGATTTCCATGCGTTTCAGTTCGTCTGCACAAATGCCCTCAATGCCAAAAAGACAAGGGGCAGAAAATTGTATTTTATCCATCATTTTTTCCTCTTTTTCAAAATATTTTACTCACTCCATTTTACCCCAAAGTTAAACAAATTTCAACACCCAACATTATTCACCGGCGAGCCGCCGGACTCTATTTCGCGCACAAGTTTATAAAAACCATTATTTTATTGCCGCGTTTCAAGTTGCTATGACAACTAATTTCACACTAAGGCGAGC
>CACYDD010000423.1 GCA_902773065.1 uncultured Ruminococcus sp.
ACAGAGAGCAGCGAAGAGTCCTACAATGATCAAAATGACGATACGGATACCTATGACACAGTTGAATTTCCGATGCTGAACAGTTTGGAAAATACAGATAAGCAACCGCATTTTATCTATTCGGATCATGCTATCCGGATCAAAGATAAGATCACAGTTACTCCCATTGATGTCTATTATGATGATTATCATCTTACCGCAAAATGCCTGATCTACAACGGCTATTCCTATAATGCCGCAAAAATATATGCCGACTGGATCTCTTTGCAGGATTCTGCCGGAGAGGTCGCCTCCGATACTTTCGGCGAACTGAAAAATCTGACAATCTTCCCCGGTCAAGTCGAAACATGGACATTCTCATTCGATTTTAAAGATATCAAAAATCTTAAATCTTCCCTGACCTCCCTTAAATGCGAATATTATTGCCACTGTGAGCTTGAAAAATCACATCAGGAAATCATGCGTGAAAGCAGACAACGAAACCTTCTTATACCCGAGCCGGACAATACCTTTTTTAACTACAAAGATATCAAAACGGCAGAAAATGAAATTTCCTTCACTCCTGCCAGAATCTACTATGATAATGATAATCTGGTGATTTGCTTTTTTGTACACAATGGGTTTAATGTCAACGTATGCAATATCGATCTTTGCTGGTTCAGGCTGTATACCAATGAAGGACTTATTGCGGAATACCATTTAGACAAAATGAAAAATACTGTCATCCCTGCCGGTGACTACATTCTCTACCAATTCAAAATTCCCTACGAAGGTATCAAGGTCTATAATGCCAACCTCCGCACCTCCATCAGCTGCAATAACTTTTATCGATACGATACAGTTTAACCCATATTAATATAAATTCACATCAAAACAGCGGCAAGAAAGCACATTTGCTTTCTTACCGCTGTTTTTCTGTTTCATTTCCAAACATCAAATTTGAGATAGCGTTTTGTTGACCGTACTAATTGCTTCTGCTTTTGTCATTCCATACTGCTCCATAATATTATCAACTATCAAATCTGATGACACACCTACATTTTTCATCATGATAATCGATTTGGTTATACCTTCTGCTCTTCCTTCTGCTCTGCCTTCCGCTCTTCCTTCTGCTCTGCCCTTCGCTTCTCCTTCAACCCAACCTCTTTCATGACTTTCCATCATCATTGTATTGTAGTCATATAATGCTTTTTTACGTGCATCATATTCAAGGCGTTTTTGTTGGTCGGCACTGATTTCTTCAAGTGTTTCATAGGCTGTTTTCAGGTAACTGTTTTGTTTTGCCAACATCTCAAATTCCCCCTTGTTTTCAGCTTTGATAAACCGTACCCAGTCGTACAGGTCTGTACCATCATTGATTGGCGGCAGTTTTGGCAGTTCAACAACATGAATTTCCAAAATATCCGTATATTTGATATTTTCCGTATCTTCCCGAAGATGAAAGATTGTGTGAAATTTTTCAGTTTCCTTGATATAATTAAAGTCAAGCAGACTGATATTGATACATTTTTTGATATTGGAATAGGTTTTGTTAATATCAACCTGCTCAACCAACAGCTTTGACACATAAAACGTACTCCTGTCTGCCCAGGCTTTCATATAGGTGAGTTGAATCTCAATATTAATTTCCGTATTGTCATTCATAATGAGCCTGACATCGAGAATTCCCTGTTTTTCCTCTTCATGGATTTTCGGCAGATTCGTATTCAGCAGTATTGTCGATTTGATCATCGTATCTTTGATGTTGAGTACTGCACTCAAAAATCCTTTACGCACATAGTCGTTTCTCATCAGTTCTTTAAAGGCAAAGTCTACTTTCGGCAGCATAATAAAATCGTCCATCGGTATCACTCCTTGTATAATATTATATCATATATTTTATCATAAGAAAACCATTTTTTATGGAAACACTGAATGATAGTCTAAAAGAATCAGGACTGATTTTCAATTCAAAATCAGTCCTGATATAATACTTATACCCGAAAGAAACTTGTGGTTGTCAGTAATTATTAATTGTTAATTATTCATTATCTTCAGGTGCTTCTTTTTCAAAGCCGCAGCCTTCGGCGTTGCAGAAAAGCTTCGGTTTTTTTCCTTTTTTCTTGAAAA
>CACYDD010000424.1 GCA_902773065.1 uncultured Ruminococcus sp.
AATTTCGGCAATTCAGGTTCAGCCACTCTGCGAATCTTATCAAGCCCTGTGATATTTACTTCTTCATTGCCACTATCAATACGACCTACGGACAGTACCGTATGTTCCATACGTTTTGTATCTTTTTCAATATTGGCATCTTCCTCACGAATATCAGGTTCTTCCTTGATTTGGCGTACCACATCAAGCCCTGTGATTTCCGCAGTGTCAACATTACTATTTTCGTCCAAATGTTTAATTTTGTCAAGACCTAAAATTTCCAATTCAACTCCACACTCCACTCTCCACACTCCACACTCTTTATCCTCCTTGCAGTTTTTTGATCTTGTCCCTCAGATAGGCTGCGTGTTCAAATTCAAGGAGTTTGGCGGCGGCTTTCATTTCTTTGGTAAGCTGTGCAATCAGTTTTTCACGCTCTGCTTTGCTGAGTTTTGTTTTGCTTCTTAGCTTTTCATCTTCCTTGGAGGATATTTCGATAATGTCGCTGACTTTCTTGATAATTGTTTTCGGAATGATTCCGTGTTCTTCGTTGTATTTCATCTGAATCGTGCGGCGGCGTTCTGTTTCTGTTATCGCTCTTTCCATAGAATCCGTTACCGCATCAGCATACATAATTACCTTACCTTCGGCATTTCTTGCAGCTCTGCCGATGGTCTGAATGAGCGAACGCTCACTTCTCAGGAAACCTTCCTTGTCGGCGTCCAGAATTGCAACAAGCGACACCTCGGGAATATCAAGGCCTTCACGCAGAAGGTTAATGCCAATCAGCACATCAAATTCACCCAGACGCAAATCTCTGATAATTTCCATACGCTCAACGGTATCAATATCATGGTGCATATAGCGGACTTTGATTCCCATTGTGGTAAGATAGTCGGTCAGATCCTCTGCCATTTTCTTGGTAAGAGTAGTGACAAGGGTTCTTTGCTTTTTTTCAATCCTGAGATTAATTTCGGAAATCAGGTCATCCATTTGTCCCTCAACAGGGCGGACACTGATCTCAGGGTCAAGAAGTCCTGTCGGTCTGATAACCTGCTCGGCAACAACGGCACTTTTTTCAAGCTCTAAATTGCCGGGAGTGGCACTAACAAACACTGCCTGATTGATTCTTTCGTAAAATTCATCAAAATTCAGCGGTCTGTTATCATAAGCGGAGGGCAGACGGAAACCGTATTCCACAAGGTTTTCCTTTCGTCCCCTGTCTCCGCCGTACATTCCTCTTACCTGCGGCAACATGACATGGGATTCATCCACAAGAAGCAGATAATCTTTCGGGAAATAGTCAAGCAGTGTATAAGGTACACTGCCGGGTTTTCTACCCGAAAGCACACGGGAATAATTTTCGATACCGCTGCAAAAACCGATTTCCCTCAGCATTTCGATATCGTATTTGGTGCGCTGTTCGATACGCTGTGCTTCAAGAAGCTTTCCCCTGTCCTTGAAGAATTTAATTCTTTCTTCCAGTTCACGCTCAATTTCCTGCACGGCAATTTCGATTTTATCTCTTGGTACGATATAATGTGAAGCCGGATAAACCGCCGCATGGCGAAGGTTTGCTCTCAACTCTCCTGTCAGAGGATTGATTTCGCTGATCCTGTCGATCTCATCTCCGAAAAATTCCACCCTTATAATATAATCGGCTGACGAAGCAGGAAAAATCTCAACAACATCTCCACGCACACGGAATTTGTTTCGGGTAAAATCAATATCGTTTCGTTCATACTGCAATTCTACCAATTTTTTCAGTAAATCGTCACGTGATTTTTCCATTCCGGGGCGAAGAGAAATGACCATATTACGGTAATCGATCGGGTTACCGAGAGAATAAATGCAAGACACACTCGCCACTATAATCACATCTCTTCTTTCGGAAAGTGCCAGCGTTGCTGAATGGCGCAGCTTGTCGATTTCGTCATTGATAGCACTGTCCTTTTCAATATAGGTATCCGTTGTCGGTACATAAGCCTCGGGTTGGTAGTAATCATAATATGACACAAAATATTCTACCGAATTTTCGGGGAAAAAGGAACGGAATTCTTCACAAAGCTGTGCCGCTAATGTTTTATTATGTGCAAGCACCAGTGTGGGGCGGTTGACCTGCTCTATGATATTTGCCATGGTAAAGGTTTTTCCCGAACCTGTCACACCCAGAAGTGTCTGTTCCCTGTTGCCTGCATTGATACTGTTCACCAGATCCGCAATTGCCTGCGGCTGATCTCCCGTTGGTTTATAATCTGATACTAATTGAAAACGCTCCATACAAACACCCCTTTTATAATGCATAATTCATAATGCATAATGATCGAGAAATTACAGCTTCACGAATTTGCCGGACAGTGTCTGGCAAATTTAATTCTTTTATAGAAATATTTAAAATTTTCAATTTTCATCATCGCTGACATCCTCTATTTCCTCTAACACAGCTTCCACCTGAGCAATTAATTCTTCTTTATTCGGAATCACATAGGTATATTTTGAAGCAAAGATATGATTGTTAATCCCACCCAACGCATATTCAGCCGCAATATTATCCTTATCGGTGCAAAGAATAATACCGATAGGCGGATTATCATCAGGGTCATTTACCTCATTTTTATAAAAATTGAGATACATATTCAGTTGTCCTACAGCCGAAGGCATCAGTTTGCGTGTTTTCAGTTCAATAAGAACGTATGAACGAAGTATTTTATTATAAAATACCATATCCACATAATAATGTTCATTATCGATTGTAATTCTTTGCTGTGTTCCCACAAACATAAACCCTCTTCCAAGTTCAAGCAAGAATTTCTCTATATGAATTGTCAGTGCTTTCTCCAGGTCACTTTCTAATATAGGTTTATTTTCAGGAATTCCCAGAAACTCAAACACATAAGGATCTTTAATAATATCCGCAGGGTCATTGATTTGTAATCCGTATTTTGATAAAGTAATAACTTTCTCTTTGTTTGTTTTTCCGTCTGACAGCAAAAGCCTTTCAAACAGGGAGCTGTCTATCTGCCTTTTCAGTTCCCGTACCGACCAGCCGGAGTTTGCACATTCCTTTTCATAAAAACTGCGTCTGTCGGGATCATCAATCCCAAGCAACTCACAATAATGTGACCATGATAATTTGCCGGACAGTGTCTGGCATTTTTGATAATTCAGATAAAACGAACGCATATTCTGTATATTGGAACGGGAAAACCCTTTTCCGAATTCTTCTGTCAGACGTTTTGACACTTCTTTGAGCGTTCTTTTCCCGTATTCTGCACGTTCCCTGTTCTTCTGTTCAAATGCAACGATGATCCTTCCAATATTCCAATAGGTCTGAAGCAGTTCCGTATTGACTGCTTTCATCACCTCAGAACGTGAACACATGATAATATTTTTTATTTCTGTCATCATTTCACTGACTGTATTATCTTTTTCAAACAAATCTATGTTTTTATCATCTGCCATAAAAACACCCCTTTTATAATGCATAATTCATAATGCATAATGCATAATGATCGAGAAATTACAGCTTCACGAATTTGCCGGAC
>CACYDD010000425.1 GCA_902773065.1 uncultured Ruminococcus sp.
ATTCCCGCCTACTGTGGCAACTTCGGCTACGTCTTACCCAAGGTTATCAGCAACTTATGTTTGAAACACCAAGCAAGTCCTGAATTCGCCGACACCTATTAACTTGGATTATGCTGAAATGTGGAGACCGGAGTCGTGGCATGCTATGAAGAGGTGGGAAGAAGAGTAAATCGAAAACGGATAATGGTCTATATCGCCAAAGGCTTATTTTATTGTCTTTGTAGCGTTTTTTATTGAACTGTAGTTTATTTGAATTATAATAATTAATTAGAGTGTGAATTCTTTAAATCAATGGAATATAAGCGAAAGAACAGTATATCTTGGTCTCGATGGATTAACAAAGTGGCATAAGAGATACTATTATATAAAGGAACAATAAAAACTATATTACTGTGATTGGAGATAAGTGATGCCAAATTTATTTTTAATTGATGGCGTGCCAGGTAGTGGAAAGAGTGATTTGATTGCTCATTGTTCTCGTAATAAGTGGAATTCAGTTTTCATAAAAAAATATACAACTAAGAAAATTGATAATGATGGATTTTCAAGAAGTGATTTGGAATATGTAGATGAAGGAACTTTCAATTCACTTATTCAGGAAGAAGATTTTGAATATACATATCCTAAGTATTCTTCTAACGCGGGGGAAGTAAGATATTTGATTTCCAGGAATGAACTTGATAAGGCATTAAAAGAGAAGAAGAACGTTTTTGTAATTGTTAGAAGTGCTGAATGCATTAAGCGAATTAAAGAGACATATTCTAATTATCTAAATGTTGACGTTATTTCTATATATACATACTGTGATAATGATAAATTGAAAAACAGGACCAGAAAGCAGTTACTTAAAAAGGATCCAAATATGCACGATGACGAAATATCACGTTATTTGGAAATAAGATTGAGCCGAAATGGGGAGTGTTTACAGTCTTATTATAATTCTTTGCAGAGCAACTCTTTAATCTATGATTATGTAATAATAAACGATCTGGAACAAGCAAAATATTACGAATGTATAGATAATATAGTATCTAAACACATAAAAATAAACAAACGATACAATGAGTTAACTGCTTTCATTATTATGCCTATGCCGAGTAGAAGAGAGGCAGCGCATTTTGAGAATGTTAAGGAGGCAATAAAACTGGGCGCTGAACGAGCAGGCTTTAAGGCTAAGCGTAGTGATGATGAGTTTGGAAAACCCGGTCCAATAATAAGCAAGATAAAAAAGACAATTGAAAATGCAACGGTTTGCATTGTTGATTTAACTAATAACAGACCCAATTGCTATTTTGAAGCTGGTTTAGCACTTGAAAAGAGCAACAATAATATACCCGCTGCTTTCTTTATAGCAGAAGAAGGCACAGAAATTGAGTTTGACTTGAACAACAACGACTGTAAAAAATATACGTATAGTCTTGGAGATTATTCCAGTGTTACAAATGTAGTTCAAAAAATACTGCTTGGGTTTAAAGAAAAATACATCTTTTGATTTAGTATTTAGTAATGCAAGGAGTTAAATAGTAAGCCTAGAACAATTGGAATACAGCAATATCTGTATAATTTTTGAGTCTCTTTTCGCATTCCTTTTGGTCGATGTCAAATAGTTTTCTTGAACTTATCTGATCTATTGAAACCAAATCTAAAATCTTGTGAGCTGAAGATTTAAACCCCTTTTTTTCAAAAAGATTGAAATAGTCATTCCGATCTGTAAAAAGCAAGTTGCGTTTGATGTTTGACGATTCTGCTATAACACTTTTCTTTTCTCGAACGTATTTGCTTTCTACAGGACAATCACCGGATATCCAAACAGTATTAAAACCCTTGTATAATCTGGCTATCGTGGAAATCAACCCTTCTAGCTTTTCCCGAGATAAATACCAAAATAAACCTTCTGAAACAATTATGATTCTGGTTGCTGATGCTTTCTCATTTAATAATAATAATAATTGGTTTAAGAACATTAGGTTAGTTATATCCAAACCAAACAAAGAGTCTTCTGAAGGGAAAGACAAGGACTTATATACTTCACTTTTAAGTTCAATAATAGGAGCGTAATCTATTTCATAGAAGCACTTTATGCAACCATATTCAATTCGTCTACTGGACAATCCACAAGCAATCTCTATAACAGTTAAATTATCACAGCCACCATTATACTGATTGATTATCGCGTTTATTCCTTTGTGGCGACCTTCTAATTCTAATGACAAATCAATATCAAAGAAACTGGGATCATAAGTGAACATGTGGTTACTTATGATTTGATTCATGGCGCAACAATAGATTTCTTTGGCAAAAGGAATATCAGTAAAAGTTTTTGAGAATGCTGTAAGTGTAGCTGTTCTCATAATAGATATTTGCTTCTGGGAATATTGAACAGAAGAAATCATAGGGCTTACCATTCTCGTTTTGTTGCTTTAATTAATATGCGGTGTTCAAAGAAAACAACCTTGCCATTATTGATAACACTATCAACGGCATTGCGGTCGTTGACAATTGAAAAATTGCGAATTGTTGGTGTTTGCTGAAGCAATGCAATAAAACCATCCCTCGAAAGGGAAGTCTGGTAATTTACATCTTTAATTTCATCGATGGAAAAGAATGGCTCCAAAGATTTGGTTATATAATTCATTCTCTCAGAATGAGTTTGGTTCAAAAATCTTCCCCTCCACCCTAATTCATCTTTTCCAAAAGCCTTTTTTATATCCAACTTATCATCTGCTGCCAACAATTCAATAAAAAACACACCATGTCTATTTAAAACACGGTGAACTTCTCCCGCAGACCACAATGTAAGACTAGCTGTACAAAAATCAAATGTTTCAGAAGAAAAAGGGGTAGCAAGATTATCCCCGCGATATAAGAAAATATTAGTAATTCTTTCAGCCTCTATTTTTCTTGTTGCATATGTCAATAAATTTTGGTTTCTATCTATTCCAAAAGACTTTGATGTATTAGCTGCAATATCAATTAGCTTTTTACAGGTTCCACAACCCAAATCTAGTAGATTTACATCTTTATTAAGTGAAGGAATAACAAAGTTTACAAAATGATTTGAATCTTGACGGATAGTTTTTTCATCATATCCTTGAGTGTACATATTTTCTCCTATATTGTTCGAGTGAAAACTAATTCACCATGAGTATCTTCTTTGCCTTTGGGTCCAAAACTAACTTGGGACACCAAGCGATAAACCTTATTGGTACCTTGTTGAACTGTAGGAGATAAAACCATTTGGAAACCTGAAGTATTGCTGTATGCAACGTTTGAACAAGTTATTCCCTGAATAGTCATCGATAAAACAAGCCCATTGTTCATGCCATCAATATCACCACAAGACGTGCCAGTGCATATAGCTGTTATTGCACTTTCTATATCACGAGACTTTTTAACACTATAAGCATAAAGAGCATTGTAAAAACACCCTTCAGGATTCCAAGTTAATTGCAACCATCCTTCACTATAATATGGATCAGGATTACCTTGAAACATAGAAAAGCTTCCATGCAAACTCCACAACCCCTCCAAATCATGGCTAAGGGCTTTTCTGAGGTCATTAGTGTCACGAATAATAACTTGAGCACCATCCAACTTATGCTTCATCTTATTAGCTACAATCAGTTGGACTATATTTGCAACAACAATAATAACAGCGAGAATCGCATCAACAATAAACCCTAAAGTGTCAGTATTCATATAATTCATATAAGCCTCTGTTTTTTATACAAATAGGAAACCCTAAACACCATGAAAACATATTTTTAATTATATCATAATTTTTATATTCACTGTTTTCTTATCTAAATGTCTGAGATAATATAATTTAATAAGGGTAAGGATTATAACAACCTGAAAAACTTAATTCATTTTTCCATAAGGTATTCTTTGGCAGTAGGGGAGAATATAATATGATTAATTCTGTGTTTTTTGATTATGATGGTGTTATTCAGGATACAGACGTTATAATATCTCAATTACATGATATTGCAAAGCAACAAGATGATTATAATACTTGCAACTTCTTTTCAAATTTGAATTGGGAACAAATATTATCTGATGCTCCAATGATTCCAAATTCAACTAATACAATTAGTTTTCTTTCGTCGATAACCAGCGTATCGATTTTAACCTGTTTTAATTCATACTCCGAGGCTGTTGTAAAATGCAA
>CACYDD010000426.1 GCA_902773065.1 uncultured Ruminococcus sp.
CATTATGCATTAAAAAGGGGGGTGGGTGTTCTGTATAAGGAGAAGTTTCTGAGTGTATCGCCGCAGCAGGTGATGAAGGATCTGCTTGGCGGAATCATCATCGCATTGATCTCAATTCCCATATCGATGGGATATGCACAGATCGCAGGTCTGCCGATGCAATACGGTCTTTACGGCTCGGTTTTTCCGATATTGATTTTCGGAATTCTGACAACAAGCCGTGAGTTTGTGTTCGGTGTGGATGCCGCTCCGGCAGCACTGATTGGCGGAACAGTCGCTTCCATGGGAATTGCGGCAGGTTCACAGGAAGCAATGCAGGTCGTTCCGACACTGACCTTTTTTGTATCGCTGTGGCTGCTTGTATTTTACATATTCAAGGCAGGAAGGATCGTCAGGTATATTTCCTCCTCTGTGATGGGCGGCTTTGTCACAGGCATATGCTGTACAATCATTTTAATGCAGATGCCAAAGCTGTTCGGCGGCAGTGCAGGTACGGGCGAAGCACCTGAGCTGATCGTACATATCATTTCTCAGCTTGTAAAATTCACCCCGTTGTCATTGGTTCTGAGCGTAGTTTCAATTACGCTTATTATGCTTGGCAGAAAATTCATTCCCAAAGTTCCTGTGTCGGTGATCGTTATGGCAGCAGGGGCTGTGATCGGTTATTGTTTACCGTTGTCCGATTACGGGATTGCATTGCTGCCTTCCGTGGACGCAGGTTTTCCGGGGTTCAGTATGATACCGTCACTGAATTCCTTCGATCAGTTCAGAGAGTATCTGTTTTCCTCCTTGTCGGTGGCAGCTGTTATTCTTGCGGAATCGCTGCTTGCTTCCCGCGGAAATGCACTGAAAGACGGTTATCAGCTTGACAACAACAAAGAGATCCTTGCTTATTCCGCAGCGAATTTTGCAGCAGCATTGACAGGCTGCTGTCCTGTTAATGCAAGTGTTTCCAGAACAGGAATTGTGCGGCAATTTGGCGTAAAAAGCCAGTGGCTTTCTGTTTCTGCTGCTTTGTCGATGGTCGCGGTGCTTTATTTTGCCACACCTGTGATCGGATATCTTCCCGTTCCCGTGCTGACGGCGATCGTTGTTTCAGCACTGATGAATGCCTGCGAATTCCATGAAGCAAAGCGGCTGTGGAAGTCAAGCAGAAATGAATTCTACATCTTTTTGGGTGCATTTTTGTCGGTGCTGATTTTTGGAACGGTATACGGCGTGATGATCGGTGTAGTGCTGTCATTTGTTGCGGTCGTGATCCGTGCAGTGACACCGCCAAGAGATTTTATGGGCGTGATCAGGGGCAAAGACGGCTTTTACAGTTTGGGTCGGAACAGCGAATCAAGACCTGTGAAAAATACCATAATCTATCGTTTCGGCGGAAACCTGTTTTTTGCCAATATCGATACTTTCCGCAGTGATATTGAAAATGCCGTGCGCCCCGATACCAGGTACATTATCGTCAATGCAGGAGCGGTAGGAAATATTGACATTACCGCCGCTGACCGTCTTTTACTGATGTATCATGATTATCAGAAGAGAGGAATTCGTTTTTATATCACCGAACACGTCGGCGAGGTCAATGATATGCTGCGGCAATACGGTGCGGAGGAGCTTCTCCGCAGCGGCGCAGTCAGAATGACAACGGCACTTGCACTGAGAGATGCAGGTCTTGCCTATCCGTATCAGCTGGAAAAAAACAGTGATGATTTTATTCTGAAAACGAAAAATCCGATGAAACTTTCGGGGCGTGAGAAAAAGAAACGAACCTCTGTCAAACGGATACGTCCGAAGCATATCAGCAGAACCGCCAAAGGTGTACAGCCTGAATTAGAGTGGGTTCTCGGCAAAGATTCGGGAAAATATATGGATAAAATAGCAGATGAGCTTCTGGAGCGGCTTTATGCTGCCGACCTCAGCGGCGTTACCATAGAAGATGCCGAAAAGCATACTCTGTGGGGCAGGATCAATTATTTCGATGAGGACGAGATCATTGACAGGCTTGAAATGCGTATTGCTTCGGAAGCAGGAAATGACCCCGAAAAGCTGCATAAGCTGGAGGGAATCTTTGAGCAAAGACGTGAGATCATTGAAACAAAGATGCTTGCATTAGATCCCCAGAGCTTAAAGCGGCTGAAATCACGCCGTGAGAAATTTTCCGAAAATCTTAAAAAGTCAGACCCCGAAGCGTATCGCCGTCTGACACAAAGAAGAACCGAATATGTCCGCAATCTGAAAAATACCAATTCGCAGCTTGCCGAAAAGTATGCCGAAGTTTATGGTGAGAACAGTAAGTAGTGGTTAGTGGTTAGTGGTTAGTGATTAGTGATTAGTGGAAATTGTTTCCCCTTTGGACAGTTCATTTTTCGTTATTTCGACAAAATATGACTTTTGCTATTGACAGCTGAAACGATTAATGATACTATGTTTTAGTATCATTATGTTTTGATATAATATTTTTTGAGGTGATGTATATGAATAATCAGTATCCGCAGCAGCCGGTGCAGCAGAATGTCGTACAGGCTCCGCCGCCTCCGGTAGGTCAGCTTGACACAAACAGAGGTCTGTTGAAGTTTATCCTTCTTTCTGCCATTACTTTTGGTATTTACGGTCTTGTTGTTCTGACAAAGATATCAACCGATATCAATGTGATCGCATCAAGATATGACGGTAAAAAGACAATGAACTTCTGTCTGTTGTTCTTCATTATACAGGAGATCACATTTGGTATAGGTGCATTGGTATGGTACAACAATATTTCTGCACGTATCGGCAATGAGCTTCAGCGTCGCGGCATTGACTACAGTTTCAGTGCAGGCACTTACTGGGGCTGGGGCTTCTTTGGTACTTTTATTGTTGTTGGTCCGTTCGTATATCTTCATAAGCTTTGCAAGGCGATGAATCTCCTGTCTGAACATTACAATATGTACGGCTGATTGCAGAAAAAACGAAATTTGTATATCATGAAAATGGAGCGTGAAAAAACCGTCTCTTTGGTTGGCTGATCAAAGAGACGGTTTTTTTATGCGTTCAGTTTTTTGATTTCGGATTGTTTTTTCAGAAGCTTTTTGATTTCTTTTCGGTGTCTGTATTTGATGATGATATAAAGAAAGACGGAACGGAGTCCTGCAAAAACAGCAACACCGCCTAATATGATCAGCAGGATGCCAAGAACTGAATTATGCTCTAAAAGCTGAAAAATCAGTCCCATTGCAGTGATCGGGATGCCGGCGGAGAGAGGAATGAAAATAGAGGAAACTTTGTATTTCAGTTTTCCGGCTGTGGTACGTTCTTCATCCTCGGCGATTTCCTGAGGTGTTTTTGCTGCCCTGCGGCGCATGGTAACCAGCATAAAAATGCCGATGCTGATAAAGGGAAGGGAAAGAAGAATGATCAGCCAGCCGCCGTATGTCATGGTTTTGGTTTTGATATCGGACGGATCATCCTTGGAATACAGGATCGTAAGTTTGTCGCCGACATTCCACTGTGCTTCATACTGACCTAAACTGACATTCTTGTATTCGCGGCTGCCGATTTTGTAATTCACGATGGTTTCGGTATATTCTGTACGGGCTTTTGTGTTTCTTGTCGCCTTTTCAAATCCTACGATCGTAGCAGTACATTCGCCGGTATTGCTGTCGCTGATATTCTGTTTTGAAGTGAAAAAAATCCCTACAACCATAAGGATCATGCCGACCACGATCAGTAGTGTTCTTCCGAATTTTCCTAAATTTGATACAGGTTCCATTATTGTCACTGCCCTTCTATAGTGGTATGTTCTGCGTCAATGACGATACATTGCGAAAGATTATTGTAGTAATTGGTGTAAGTATAGGGTTCTCCCGGAGTGCCTGTGAGGGCTTCCGTGACCCAGCTGTCGATATTCAGCAATACGTTTTCATAATCTTCCTTGCTTTCAAATTTAATACTCAGTGCATTGATACCGTCAGTTGTAAGAGATTTTCCGATCAGTTCAAAAATTTTTTCTTTTGAAGCTTCGCCTGATCTGACATAGCTGTCATTCATTATATGATAATTCAGTTCCATGCTGTTACATTCCGGAACACCTAAATCAGTATATACTTCATTGATGGTTCTGCTGCCGGAGATGGCAGCATCATTGACATTGAAAAATCCGTAATTCGGCGGATTATGACCATCGGTATTGCCCTGAACATTATCGATGGTGATATCTACATGGTAATATGTTCCGTTCAGATTGATAATATTCCATGAATGATCTGCATAAGCAGAACCGGGATCCCAGTTCTGGGGACCCGAAACACTTAAAGTTTCTACACCAAGCTCTCTCATGCACCACATGAATGATTTGCAGAAGCCTTCACATCTTCCGAAATGACTGATCAGTGTGCTGTATACTGACCCTGAAAGCTCATTGGTATCATTATAGATACAGTTGTTAAAGATAAGATCATAAACATATTTTTCTTTTTCAAGGTCGGTTTTGCCGTCTGTGTTCTTTTTCAGCTCATCAAAAAAAGCTTTCAGCTCTGACAGGGCAGACTCATAGGTTGTTTTATCCATGATATAATTTAGTTTTACGGAGGATACGTATTTCAGATTCTCTCCTGTATATACAGGAAAATAATCACCGTTGATATGGATCAGTTCCGGACAGTCATAATTCAGAAGGTACATCAGCGTTGTCAGATCATCTTCGGGAATGGGTGCATAGAAAACAGCACTTTCCTCAAAATTCAGTGCAGCACTGTAAAGCTCCGCAAAATAATATTTCTGTTCATCTGTCAGTTTTCTGACAAAATATTTTGCTTCATAGTTCTGTATGACAGCAAGGTCTTCCGCGGTTGCTGTTCTTGAGCCGGGCTGTTCTGAACTTTCCTCTTCCGAAGATTCTGTACTGATTTCAGAGGATTCCTCCACAGATGATTCAGCTTCGGAAGATTCCTCAAAGGACTGCTGTATTTTACTTTCAGCCGAAGACTGTTCGGAGAATACCCCGATGTTTTCTCTGTTGATGCAGAACCAGCCGCCGAGAATTATAACGAATATCAGCAAAGCAGGAATGAGAATGTATTTTGCTTTCATTTTTACCTCCGCTCTGTCATCAGTGGTTCACGCATTGTTTATTCATCATAAGTATCATCGGTTTCAGGTTCTATTTTTTGCAGCGGCTGATCGTCTGAGCCGTTTTTGATGAGAGCTGCCAGTTTCTCGTCTGCCTTGAAATCATCCGCACTCATGTTAAAGGCATCATCTGTACCGCTTTTGATGATGGCAGCGAGCTTTTCATCTGCTTTGTAGTCGTCTGCACTCATGTTAAACGCATCGTCTGTACCGCTTTTGATGATGGCAGCAAGTTTTTCATCCGCCTTGTAATCATCCGCACTCATATTAAAGGCATCATCCGAGCCGCTTTTGATGATCGAAGCGAGCTTTTCATCTGCTTTGTAGTCGTCTGCACTCATGTTAAAGGCATCGTCTGTACCGCTTTTGATAAGGGCAGCGAGTTTTTCATCCGCCTTGTAATCATCCGCACTCATATTAAAGGCATCATCCGAGCCGCTTTTAATCAAACGGCTGAGGTCAGTGGTATCGATGGGAGCAGAGGGGGGTGTTTTTTTCTCTTGTGGATTTGACATTTCGGTTGTCTCCTTTGCAGTTGTTGTTTTGCTTGGTGCGGGAGAGGCAGTTGGCTTTGGAGCAGGCGGCTGCTTTTTTTCAGGCTGGGGCGCAGATGCGTAAGCAGCTGCTGCAACAGGGGCAAAGGGAGGCATAGTCGGGTTTTTCGGAGGAGGTACAGGGTTATTTCCCTGCATGGGCGGCATATTCATATGCTGAACCGGAGCATTCTGCATGGGCGGCATATTCATAGGCTGAGCCGGAGCATTCTGCATGGGCGGCATATTCATAGGCTGAGCCGGGGCATTCTGCATGGGCGGCATATACATTGGTCGGGTCGGAGCATTCTGCATGGGCGGCATATTCATAGGCTGAGCCGGAGCATTCTGCATGGGCGGCATATACATTGGTCGGGTCGGAGCATTCTGCATAGGCGGCATATTCATGGGCTGAGCCGGAACATTCTGCATGGGCGGCATACTCGTAGGCTGAGTAGGAGCACCCGGCATAGGCATGGTGCTAAAAGATTTTACCTGATTATTGGATGCTGAATTTGAAGAGAATGTTGAAGTGAATTTATTGTCAGAAGAAGTTGTTGTTGGAAAAGTAAAACCGTTTGTTGTGGGGGTGGAAGTAACAGAAAAGTCAGAAGTTTCTGTTGTGGTATTGTTTTCCATATCGTTTGAAGAAAAAGAAGAGCCTGTATTATAGCTTGGCATCGAGCCGCCGGTCATGCCCCCGGGGGTGTTGATTCCCTGATAGCCTGAATAAGTTTCGGGATAATTTGCCGCAGTTCTCTTTCGGCGTATCAATGCCGATATACCGCCGATCAAGGAGACAAGACCACCTAACGAATAAAGTCCGTATCGGACATAGGTTTTATTTCTCTGACTTTGTAATTTCTCACCTGTACCGTCATCAACATAGTAAGCCGATGTCGGGTCATCCTTTCTGACATAGGCAACAAACTCATCACCGGGCTGCATTGCGGCGGCGTTTTCACCAAGCAAAATATCTGTAAAGATGATTTCATAATAATCGCCTTCATATTCATACTGTGCCGTGATATCATTATACAAATAGTCATGTTCCTGATTGCTTATGCAAACAGCAGTGACCTGATCGGCATTACTCATAAAAGCTGTCTCTTCCTGCTGATCGAGGTAGGTCGGAATCACTCTGCTCAGTCCGTATATCAAAACGATTGCGCCGATAATAATGGCAACGATCGGGGATTTTCTGGCAGCATGCCCTGCTTTTCTTGATAAAGTACTCATTCTTTTTTTCTCCTTTGTTATGGGAACCTGAATTCTGACCCCCTTATTTACCTGATATTTAGTTAATTATACCACTCATAACAGTAAAATGCAATGAGTTTTATATTCTATAAAACGAAAAATCATCGCACAACCCATAGCGGGCAATGCGATGATAATGAAATCCTGTTTCGTTATCAATAGTATGATGGTGATGACGAAAGCTGATTGGCAACGCTGATGCCAAGTGCAGCCGTCAGGATGATCATAACGACCCAGATGATAATGCCGATCAGTATTAAAATCAGATAGGCACGGGAGAAATTTTTCAGGTTAACATTGGTGTTGCTTCCGAATCCATACACAAACAGCATAATCAGACCGACAAGCGGAATAGAGAAAAGAATCATGTATCCGATATAGCCCCAGGGTGTGATCGGCGTGGTATCCTCCAGAATGGGAGCAGGCATATACGGAGTCTGAGGAACGGGAGCGGGATAAGCGGACGGATTGCTGTTATAGTTTGGCTGTTGATAAGATTGGTAACTGTTATCCGCAGCAGTATAGGACTGTGCCACAGGCTGAGACACCGAAGCGATTTTTGAACCGCATGATGTACAGAACGTAGTGCCTTCTGCTACTTCAGTTCCACAAGATGGACAAATCATAAAATAACCTCCATTTATTGTCGTATATGGTGTATGGTCACAATCGCATCAATACGACATACTATATACAATACATTATACCATAAAAGTTGGAATATGTCTATATTTTTTTAAAATTGCTGTATTTACTTCTTTTATCACAGATACTGCTTTTGACAAAGTATTGAACCGAAACATTTTATAATGGAAAATATTATGATATGGGAGTGGTTTATTTGAAGGTGCGAGAGCTGACAGCAGGATTTGACTTCCGGAACATCAGATTGGATGACAGTTCAAAAAAAATAGTGCTTCATGTTGTAATTTTTCTGTGTGGTTTTCTTGCGGCGAACGGTTCGGTTTTCGGGGCATATTCTCCGTTCGGTATTTCCCTGACGGCAGCCGTGCCGTTTCCGTGGGTGTTTTCGGCGATGCTCGGTTCGTTTGTCGGGTACATAGTGTTTCCCGTAAGCGGAGGAAGCTTTCGCTATATTGCAGCGATGGTGGCGGTTATTGCCATACGGTGGACGCTGAGCGATATCAAAAAAATCAACACTCATTCCATTTATGCGGCGGCTGTCAGTTTTTTCCCGATTTTTGCAACAGGTCTGGCTGTCATGAGTGTCAGTGGTTTTACAGTAAAGCTGTTTGCATTGTATACGATCGAAGCACTTCTCGGCGGTGCGGCTGCTTATTTTATTTCACGGACGGTCGTGATGCTGGCAGGAACAAAAAGTCTTGGGATGCTGATGCCGCAGGAGCTTGCCTGCCTGACACTAACAGGCTGTATCGGCATACTGGCACTGTCGAATATTTCCCTTGGTTCGCTTTCTCTCGGCAGAATCCTGTCAGTCCTCATCATTCTTTTTGCCGCACGTTACGGCGGTATTGCAGGCGGAACGATTGCCGGAACAGCCATGGGAGCAGTGTTGGGAATGTCCTCAGCGGAATTTGCATTTCTGGGGGCTGCCTATGCTTTCGGGGGACTGATCTCGGGATTGTTTGCACCTGTCGGAAAAATGGCAGGAGCAGCGGCATTTCTGCTGAGCTGTTCGGTCATTGCCATACAAAACGGAGACGGAACAACCGTTGTAACCATTATTTACGAGATACTGGCCTCTTCCATTATTTTTCTGGTATTGCCGAAAAATGCGGGAAATTTTTTTCAGGCGGTATTTGTGTCGGGAAATAATGACGAGCATACCGAAGGACTGCGGCGTTCGATCATTATGCGGCTGGATTTTGCTTCAAAGGCATTGTCAAATGTTTCGGACGAGGTGGAAAAGGTATCGGAAAAGCTCTACAACATTATTACGCCGACAATCGAAGAAGTATACAAGGATGCCGTGGATAAAACCTGTGTCCGCTGCGGCATGAGAGTGTTCTGCTGGGAGCACCGTGACGGAGTGAGCCTTGAATCCTTTGATTATGTGACAGACAAGCTCAAAGCCGAGGGAGAGATACACCCGTCAGACTTTCGGGATGATTTCAAGCAGAAATGCTGCCGCACAACAGAAATGGCGGAAGCAGTCAATAAATGCTATAAAAGCTATGTTGCTTCCGAAGCTGCCGAAAAGCGTATTGACGAAGTACGTCAGGTTGTGGCAGGACAGTTCTGCGGACTTGGCGATATTTTAGGAGAAATGGCGGAGGAATATGCCAACTATGAAGTATTTGACAATGACCTTTCCGAAAGAATTACGGTAAAGCTGAAAGATATGGGACTGAAACCGACTGATGTCAGCTGTCGGATCGATTACCTTGGCAGAATGACGATCGAAGCAGAAACAGCGGATTCGGACAAAAGAAAAATCAGCCGTGCACTGATGGTGCATGAGCTGAACAAGCTTTGCGGCAGGAGCTTTGATACGCCGAATATCACCACCGCTTTTGGCTGCTGTCGTATCACAGTATGTGAAAGACCGTGCCTTGATGTTGAAATTGCAGGAAGTCAGCACGTCTGCGGAGACGGACGGCTTTGCGGCGATCATTTCAGTTATTTTACAGACGGCACAGGAAAAATGACGGCTATTATCAGTGACGGTATGGGAACAGGCGGCAGAGCGGCAGTAGACGGCGGAATGGCATCGAGCATTATGGAAAAGCTGCTGAAAGCAGGCTTAGGATATGATTGTTCGCTGAAAGTCGTGAATTCTGCTTTGCTTGTCAAATCGGGAGACGA
>CACYDD010000427.1 GCA_902773065.1 uncultured Ruminococcus sp.
TTACTTCACAGGATCTGTTCAAACTTGGTGTTATAGAACGGATCATCAGAGAGCCGAAAAATGTGGACAGCGTTGTGTTTGACAGCTTTAAAAGCCTGATTGCACAGACCTTTGACAAGCTGGAAGCCTTTGACACAGAAACCTTGCTCAACAAAAGATACAACCGATTCAGAAAATTCTGATATCTGAAAGGAGCGTGTAGAGATGTCCGAAGCTGTTGAAATGAAAAAATGACGATTGAGGAATATTATGCACTGCCCGAAGGAACAAGAGCGGAGCTGATATATGGTGTGATTTACGATATGTCACCGCCGCTCAGAATTCATCAGAAAATTATAACAAAAGTCCTGACGAGATTTGAAAATTTTATTCAATCCAAAAAGGGAGACTGCGAGGTATATACATTACCGTTTGATGTGAGATTAAGTGATGATACTGCTGTTGAACCTGATATTGCAGTAGTATGCGATAAAAGCAAGCTCACTGATAAGGGCTGTGAAGGTGCGCCTGATTTTATAATTGAGATTGCATCGAGTAATTCAGCACATGATTATGTAAGAAAGCTGAATCTGTATTATGATTATGGTGTCAGAGAATATTGGATTGTTGACCCGAAACGGAAAAGTGTCAATGTACATTTACTTGATGAAAACTATGGGACGAATTACTATACATTTTCAGATGATGTACCTGTGAATATTTACGGAGGGGAACTGAAGATCAATATATCTGAATTGCTTGGTCAGGGTTCGAGTTGTTGAAAGGAGCGTGTAGAGATGTCCGAAGCTGTTGAAATGAAAAAAATGACGATTGAGGAATATTATGCACTGCCCGAAGGAACAAGAGCGGAGCTGATATATGGTGTGATTTACGATATGTCGCCGAGTCCATTGAGGATTCATCAAGATATATCAGAGGAATTGAATTTTAAGATAAAGTCTTTTGTTAAAAAAAACAAAGGAAATTGTAAGGTGTATTCTGCGCCTTTTGATGTGAAGCTGAATGAAGATACAGTAGTTCAGCCTGATATTTCTGTAATATGTGATAACACGAAGTTGACTGATAAAGGCTGCAGCGGTGCGCCCGATTTTATTATCGAAATTGCATCGAGCAATGCTTTAAATGATTATGTCAGAAAGCTGAATTTATATGCCGAAAGTGGAGTCAGAGAATATTGGATTGTTGACCCCCGTACAGAAAAAGTGAATGTGTATCTACTGGAAGAAGATTATGCAGTGAAGCAATACCAATTTACAGATGATGTACCTGTAAATATTTATGAGGGAGAACTGATAATCAATATATCTGAGCTGTTAAGTGAATAAAACAAAACAGGAGAAAGCTTTACCGGGTTTTCTCCTTTCATAATTTACAGGAACGGGAGAGGAAAAATGGCAGAATTAAATATTGTCCTTGTTGAGCCTGAAATACCGCAGAATACGGGAAATATTGCCCGTACCTGTGCAGCAACGGGTGCAAGGTTACATATTGTAAAACCGATGGGCTTTACGCCCACGGATAAACATCTGAAACGTTCGGGTCTTGATTACTGGCATTTTCTTGACCTGACCTATTATGAAAACTTAGACGATTTCTTTGAGAAAACGAAGGGCGGAAAATATTATTATTTTTCTACCAAAGCACCAAGGAAATATACCGATATCGAATATCCTGACAAATGCTATATTGTATTCGGCAAGGAAACCAAAGGTCTGCCCGAGCGGCTTCTGCATGACAATCCGCAGACCACCGTGCGTATACCGATGATCGGTCAGGCACGAAGCCTGAATCTGTCAAACTCTGCGGCAATCGCTGCCTATGAGGTATTAAGACAGTGGGATTTTCCCGAATTACAGAATTGTGGTCGTCTGCGTGAATTCGATTGGGATAATTATGAATGGGATAAATTTGTTTGAATAAGAAAAAAGGGAGAAAGAGAATATGATAACTGTAAGCAATGTATCTGTCAATTTCAGCGGAACACCGCTGTTTTCGGATGTCAACCTGAAACTGACCGACAATAACTGTTACGGCATTATCGGCGCAAACGGCGCAGGTAAGTCAACATTTCTGAAGGTGCTTTCGGGCGACCTTGAGCCGACAAAGGGAGAGGTGATCATTCCCGAAAATACAAGAATGTCTGTGCTGAAACAGGATCATTTCGCATTTGACAGCTATACCGTTCTGGATACAGTGATTTACGGCAACAAAAAGCTGTATGATATTATGAAGGAAAAAGATGCCATTTATATGAAAGAGGATTTTTCCGATGAGGACGGTATCCGTGCTTCCGAGCTGGAAGCGGAATTTGCAGAGCTGAACGGCTGGGAGGCAGAAAGCGATGCTTCAAAACTGATTCAGGGTCTTGGTCTGACAGAAGATATCCTTTATTCACAGATGAGCAGTCTGACGGGTAATGAAAAGGTAAAAGTGCTTCTTGCACAGGCACTTTTTGGAAGCCCCGATATTATCCTTCTTGACGAGCCTACCAACAACCTTGACATCAAGGCGATCGCATGGCTGGAGGATTTCATTCTGGATTATCAGGGTACAGTCATTGTTGTATCGCATGACCGTCATTTTCTGAATACGGTTTGTACGCATATGGTGGATATCGATTATAATAAGATTAAACTGTATGTTGGTAACTATGAATTCTGGTATGAGTCGAGTCAGCTTATTCAGTCCATGATCAAACAGCAGAACAAAAAGACTGAGGAAAAAATCAAAGAACTCCAGACCTTTGTACAGCGTTTCTCAGCAAATAAATCCAAATCAAAACAGGCTACCTCCAGAAGAAAGCTGCTCGATAAGCTGACAGTAGAGGAAATGCCTGCCTCTTCACGCCGCTATCCGTTTGTCGGCTTTACACCTGACAGAGAAGTTGGCAAGGAAGTATTGTATGTTGAGAATCTTTCCAAAACAGTTGACGGGGAAAAGGTACTTGACAATGTATCGTTCCGAATTGAGCGTACCGATAAGGTAGCTTTCCTTTGCGACAATGAAATTGCTGTTACAACACTGTTTGAAATTCTAATGGGAAATCTTGAACCCGACGAGGGTGAATTCAAATGGGGCGGCACAACAACACAGTCCTATTTTCCGAAAGATAATACAGAATTTTTTGAGGGTAACGACATGACCATTATTGACTGGCTGCGTCAGTATGTAAGAGGAAACGATAACACTGATACATACCTGCGCGGTTTCCTTGGCAGAATGTTGTTCTCGGGCGATGATGTATTCAAGGCTGTAAAGGTACTTTCCGGCGGCGAAAAGGTAAGATGTATGCTGTCAAGAATGATGATGTTCGGGGCAAATGTGTTGGTACTTGATCAGCCGACCAACCATCTTGACCTTGAATCCATTACAGCGGTCAACAAGGGCTTGCAGAATTTCAAGGGAGTCGTACTCTTTACCTCTCATGACCACGAATTTATTTCCACTGTTGCCAACAGAATTATTGTCATTGAAAAGAACGGCATTAAAGATATTACCCGTTCTTATGATGAATACATTGCCGAAAAATATAGTGTAGAGGGGTGATCGTTACGTCAGCCGGTGAATTGGACAGAGCGGATGAATTTCTGAATAAATACAGGCTTCTGGAAGAAGTGCTGAATAAAAAATATGAAACAGATGAAAAATCTTTCGGCAGTCCGGTTGTCAGGTTTATCAATGACAAGGAAAGCAAGCCGTATCGGGATAAGCTGAATCTGTGCCGCGAGATACGGAATTTTCTTTCCCATCATTCCGAATTTGACGGTGAAAGAATCATTCAGCCGTCGGAAGCGATGATCAGATTCCTTGATGAAGTGGCAGCTTATGTCAGCCGTCCTCCGCTTGCACTGGACTGTGCGACACTGTATGCGGATATACTGAAAACAACACCATCACAAAAAGTACAAACGGTGATGAAAAAAATGGAGCGTCAGGGGTTTTCTCATGTGCCTGTGATAGAGGGCGGCGAATGTGTGGGTGTTTTCAGTGTCAGTACGGTATTTACTTATGCACTGCTGAACGGCATGACCGGCATTACTGATGATATGGTCATCGGGGATTTTTCAGAACTTCTTCCGGCTGACAGACACAGCACAGAAAGGTTTCGTTTTGTCGGCAGGGAGAGCACAATCTATGATGTACGCAGTGAATTTGAGCGCAAAAACAGGAATTCCAAACGACTGGCGGCGGTGTTTATCACCGACAACGGTTCATCAAGGGGAAGAATACTCGGTATGCTGACTCCTTATGACCTGATCAATTATTGAAGGGGGCAGAGGTTTTGCCTGAAAAAAAAGAAAAAGTTATGGTTGCTATGAGCGGCGGCGTAGACAGCTCCGCGGCGGCAGCAATATTAAAGGAAAACTATGAGGTAACAGGCGTTACGCTCAGGCTGTTTACCAATGAAGATATTCAGCTGAGCAAAAGCAAAACCTGCTGTTCTCTGGAGGATGTGGAGGATGCAAGACGAGTCGCAAATAAGCTGGATATTGATTTTTATGTATATAATTTCGGCGACCGTTTCAAGGAATGTGTAATTGATAAATTCAACAATTCCTATATCAACGGGCTGACCCCGAATCCGTGCATTGACTGCAACCGTTTTATCAAATTTGATGCACTGCTCAAAAGGGCAGAGCTTTTAGAGAAGGATTATATTGCCACAGGGCATTATGTCAGAAGGCGGTATGACGAAAAAAGCGGAAGGTATATTCTTCTCAAAGGAATTGATCCCTCCAAGGATCAGAGCTATGTGCTGTACGGTATGACACAGTATCAGCTTTCCAGAACACTTTTCCCGATAGGGGAGCTGACAAAGCCGCAGACAAGAGCATTGGCAGAAAAATACGGACTGATCAATGCCAACAAGCCTGACAGTCAGGATATCTGCTTTGTTCCCGACGGCGATTATGCAAAATTCATCGAAGGCTATACAGGCGAGAAATTTCCTGAGGGAGATTTTATTGACAAGGATGGAAATATTCTCGGTAAGCACAGCGGTATCATCCGCTATACTGTCGGTCAGCGAAAAGGCTTAGGGATCGCTCTGGGCGTTCCTGCCTATGTGGTGGCAAAGGATATTGAAAACAATACGGTGACGCTTGGCAGTAATGATGACCTGTTCAGTGATACAGCCTATGCTTATGATGTCAACTGGGTGTCGATCGACCGCCCGACAGAACCGCTCAGGGTCACCGCAAGGGTACGGTACAATCAGAAAGAACAGCCTGCAACACTGTATCCGCTTGAAAACGGCAATATCAAAGTCGTTTTTGATAAGCCGCAAAGAGCCATTACCTACGGTCAGGCACTTGTCTGCTATGACGGAGAAATTCTTCTCGGCGGAGGAACGTGTTGTGAAGAGAGAACAGGGGGCGGAGAATAAGGGTCACGCACCTGTTAAGAGTAAATATTTCGGAGATGTTGCTATGAAAATGGATCGGAAAAATGTTGAAAAATTATTGTTTGTCGGTGCGGCGCTGATATTGTTCTATCTGGGCTTGCAGAATATGAATGTGGTATTTGAATTTCTGCAATGGCTGTTCCATGTCATGATGCCGTTCATTATCGCAATGTGCTGTACGCTGTTTCTGAATGTACCGCTGAAAGCGATAGAAAAACGGTTGTTCCGCCCTAAAAAAGGAAAAGAAGTACATCCTGTTCTGGAAAAGGCAAGACGACCTGTGGCACTTACCTTATCCATACTGATTTTTATAGCGGTGATCGTGGCATTTCTGATCATTATTATTCCTGAGATCGGGCGAAGTCTTAACACTCTTGCCAAGGCAGTACCGAGTGCGATCGAAAATCTGAGCAATAAGCTGACGGAACTGAGCGAAGAAAATGAATATGTCAAGGAATGGGTGAATAACGTAGATATTGACTGGAAGGTCGTAACAAATTATGTTACAAGCTTTTTGCAGAATGATGCAGCAGGTCTTGTAGGCTATGCAATGAGCATGGTTTCGTCTGTTCTGAATGTTGCGGTCAATATTTTCCTCGGAATCGTCCTGTCGGTATATACGCTGATGAACAAGGAGAAAATCGCTACCGGTCTGAAAAAGTTCCTTTATGCTGTTCTGCCGATGAAAACGGCTGATTTTATCGTTGAAGTAGGTGTTCTGACAAACAAATCTTTCTACAACTGTATCACCGGTCAGATGATGGAATGTGTGATCCTCGGAAGCCTTACTGCTTTGGGTATGACCATATTAGGCTTTCCGTATGCCGCTCTGGTAGGCGTGATGATAGCGATCCTTTCATGGATTCCGATGTTCGGTGTGTATATCGGTGCAGGAATCGGTGCACTGTTCCTGCTGACGGGTGACCCCATGCAGGCAGTATGGTTCCTTGTATTCATGGTATGCTTGCAGCAGGTCGAAGGCAACCTGATTTACCCGAGAGTTGTCGGAAACAATGTCGGTCTGCCGCCGATCGTTCTGATCTCCGCTATCGTGATTTTCAGCAATTTCTTCGGAATTGTCGGACTTCTTGTCAGTGCAGCCGTTACTTCCGTTCTGTATACGCTTGTCAGAAGATATGTTTTCATGCGTCTGCGCAAGAAAAAAATTCCGCATGAAAAATATGACCGCACTGCAAAACCAAAACCCCGTGTCCACAATGCCAAGCACAACTCCGGCAAAAAAATCAAATTCCACATCCCCATGAAATTCAACATAAAAACCGGTAAAAAAACAGAAGCAAAAAAATAAAGCGATCTTTTGGCAGGAAACTATATATGTTCAATATAGTTTCCTGCCGCTTTGTTACAGAACTCCAAAGGGAGAACAAACTAAATTATTGGTGCAGTATTTCATTTTTGCTCATTTATAGTTTAATAATTTGTTAATAAATTCGATAAAATCTATTGTCAAAAAGCTATGAAGTATGGTAGAATAGGAATGGTTTATAAGCAATAGTTTGGAGGGATAACCTTGCGGAAGTTGAAAAGATTATTCAGCTGTATGCTTGCTATCACGATGTTGTTAGGGGGAAATGTTATGGCTACACAAGCTGTAAAAAATAATGAAAAAGAAACAAAGTATTATCACAAGCTGGATGCTCAGGCATACAGCGGTAATGATTTAGGTGCGGTGTATACCAAAAAGGCTACCACCTTTAAGGTCTGGGCACCGACAGCCTCAAGAGTGGCGGTAAAGCTCTATGCGACAGGAAGCTCCGAGGAAAAGGGGGCTGCGGATATTTCCACAACGCCGATGAAAAAAGGCGATAAGGGTGTGTGGTCTGTCAAGCTCAGCGGCGATAAGAAAAATCTGTATTATACATACCTTGTCACGATTGACGGCGTGACAACCGAAACAGCCGATGTTTACGCAAAAGCAGCAGGCGTAAACGGCAACAGAAGTATGATCGTTGATCTTGATGCTACCGACCCGAAGGGCTGGGATAAGGACAGTCATGTGCTTTATGATGACCCGACGGACGCCGTTGTCTGGGAAGTTCATGTCAGGGATTTTTCAAAGAATCAGGTTTCGGGCGTTTCGGATGAACACAAGGGCAAATATCTTGCCTTTACTGAAAATGGTACAACGATAGACGGCAAGGGCGATGTTTCAACCTGTATCGATTACCTGAAAAAGCTTGGTGTGACTCATGTGCAGCTCATGCCGGTGTATGATTATGCAACGGTTGATGAATCACAGGAAGATACCGAAGAATATAACTGGGGCTATGACCCGAAAAACTACAATGTTCCCGAAGGTTCATATTCGACAGATCCCTATGACGGAAATGTCAGGATCAACGAATTCAAGCAGATGGTGAAAGCACTGCATGATGCAGGGATCGGCGTTATCATGGATGTTGTATACAACCATACCTTTACCGCAAAGGGCAGTTGGTTTGAAAATACTGTTCCGGGCTATTATTACCGCCTGAAAGAGGACGGCTCTTTTTCGGATGGTTCGGGCTGCGGAAATGAAACTGCAAGCGAACACCTGATGTACAGAAAATATATGATCGACTCCGTGCTGTACTGGGCGAATGAATACCATATCGATGGTTTCCGCTTTGACCTGATGGGGGTACATGATGTCGATACGATGAATGAGATCCGTTCCGCACTTGATACAAAGGTGAAGGACGGAAAGAAAATCATTATGTACGGTGAACCGTGGACAGGCGGTGAGGTTACGACCAAGGCAACAACGGCCAGCAAAGATAATGTGAAGCTTCTGAACGACAGGATCGGTGCATTTAACGATACTTTCCGTGACGCTGTCAAGGGTCATGTGTTCAATGTTAAGGAAGGCGGTTTTGTTCAGAATGCAAGCGGTGAAGGTGCATTAAAAAGCTGTATCACAGCCAATACACTGGACGGTTCAGCCTGGCTCAAGCAACCGTCACAGTCTGTTAGCTACATTTCCGCACATGATAACTACACACTTTATGACAAGCTGCTGATGTCAACCAAAGGTGATGAGAACTTTAAAAGAGATGAAGATGTTATTGCAATGAATAAGCTTTCCGCCGCGATCACGCTTACTTCTCAGGGTATCACCTTCATGCAGGCAGGTGAGGAATTTGCCAGAACCAAATACGGTGATGAAAACAGCTATGTTTCTCCCGACAGCATTAACAGCCTTGACTGGAACTGTCTTGTTCAGTATGCCGACCTCGATTCCTACTATCAGGGTCTGATCGAGATCCGCAAAAATTACAAGCCTTTCAGAGACCCGACAAAAACATCAGCCGAGAAAATTACTTTTTCGGATACGGATAAGGGCGTTGTGGCATATACACTGGAAAATGAACTCACAAAGGGCAAGGAATGGTCAAATGTGGCAGTGGTATTCAATGCAACGGATGAAACGAAGGAAGTAACGCTGACTTCAAGCAATAAGCTTCCTGATAAGTGGGAAATCATTGCAGACAACACACAGGCCGGTCTGAAAGGTCTGGGTACAGTAAGTGCAAACAAGGTAACAGCTGCTCCGCACAGTGCGTTGATTCTTGCCGACAAAGAAAGCTTTGACAAGCTGAAACTGACGTCCGATAAATGCACGGTTAATATTGAATACAAAGATACAAGCGGCAAGGTCTTGCAGTCGCAGGTAATCAAAGGCAGTGAGGGAGACGGGTTTACCGCTGTCCGCAGCGATGCTTTTGATATTGAATACGATTATGTCAGTACAGATGGTAAGGAAAAGGGAAAGTTTACCAAAGAAGAACAGACTGTAACCTATAACTACAGCAAATTTGACGGTAATATTTATGAGCTGACGGTCAATTACCTTCAGGAGGGTGATGCCGATTTCGGAACAGCTGAAAAAGAAGTGGCAGAGCCTTCTGTCACAAAGGTTCGTGAGGGAAGCAGTTATACTGCTGTGATCAAAAAGGTGGACGGCATGAAAGTGGATACCGATCAATTTCCGTTAAACGCTGCCGGTATTGCAGACGGAGATATTACGGTAAATTATTATTACACCAATGCTGAAAAAACTGACCTTGTCATTCATTACCGCAATACGGATGACTGGAAAAAGGTATGTGCCTATGTTTATACTTCGGGCGAGGATGGGGAAGAATACAACGGAAAAGCTCCCGGAAAGGAAATGAAGAAGGATTCCTCCCTTGGCGAGGGTTGGTATTCTGTTACCCTGAAAGATAAAGGAAATCTTGCGGATATGAAAGTTACATTCAGCGACGGCAAAAAGAACAGTGACCCGACTGAATACAGTGTCAGCCGAGAAGTCTGGATCGATAACGGCGTTGTGACTCATTCGGGCGAAGTAAATGTCATTTATGTTGACAACAGCGGCAATATTCTGGAAACTGATATCATCAAGGGCAAGGAAGGCGAAAATTATAAAACCGAACAAAAGCAGTTCGAGTCACTTGCTTTTTCAGCGGCAACCACCAATACCGAAGGCACATTCTCGAAAACTCCTGCTTATGTCATTTACGGCTATGACAATGCCGTTGTCAATGTGGAAGAGGATACTGATGATTCATCCCTTACAGTAGTTCTCATTCTTCTCGGCACATCTGCCGCTACTCTGATCGCCGCAGCCATTGCAGGCGGTATTTACAGCAGAAAGAAGAAAATGCGTTGATCATTCAGCGTTCTGAATCAAAAAAGCGTGTACGAAATTTGTTCGTACACGCTTTATCATCATTTAACACAAAAGGTACGTATCGTAATTCTGATACGTACCTTTTTTCAGAAGAACTTTTTATCAAAGCTAAAAGTTCATTATTTCGTTACTGTCACCTTGCATTTAGCAATTTTGCCGTTTTTGGTTTTTACAGTAATGGTTGCCGTTCCGGCAGCTTTGGCTGTGATTTTTCCGTTTTTCACTGTAGCTACCTTACTGTTGGAGGTTGACCATGTAACGGTGCTGACAACATTTTTGCTTGGAGTAAGTGTTGCTTTCAATGTCAGTGTCTTTCCGGTTTTCAGTTTTGCGGAAGTTTTGTTCAGCTTGACTTTTGTGGGGAGTGTTTTAACGGTTACTTTGCAGGTCGCTTTTTTGTTATTGGCTGTTGTAACTGTGATGGTTGCTGTACCTGCACCTTTAGCCGTGATTTTTCCTGCGGAGCTGACGGTTGCAACTTTGCTGTTGGAAGTTGACCACTTTATGGTTTTGTTTGTTGCATTGCTTGGTGTGATTGTTGCTTTTATGGTGGTGTTCTTACCCTTTTCGAGTATCACAGAGGATCTGGAGAGTTTTACTTTTGTTACTGCAACAGTAGGATTGGTTACGGTTACAGTACAGGTTGCTGTTTTTCCGTTGGCTGTTTTTGCAGTAATAACCGTTTTACCTGCTGCCTTTGCTGTGATAGTACCGTTCTTGACAGTTGCAATATTCGTCTTGGAACTTGTCCATGTAATATTTTTGTTTGTTGCATTACTTGGTGAAATTGTTGCTGTCAGCTTTGCAGTTTTGCCTTTTGTAACAGAAAGTGTTGATTTGTTCAGTTTTACACTGGTTACAACTGTTTCTTTTGGGGTTACTGTTACCTTACAGGTCGCTGTTTTTCCGTTTGAAGTTTTTGCTGTGATCGTTGCCGTACCTGCTTTAAGAGCTGTGATCTTACCATCAGCCACTGTTGCGACTGTTTCGTTGGAGCTTGTCCATGAGGTTACTTTATTAGATGCGTTAGCAGGTTTATAAGTTACCTTGAGCTGCTCTGTCTTTTCAATTTGAAGTGTGAGTTCTGATTTGTTCAGAGTGATACCGGTTGTTTCAACATTTTCAGCAAAATTCAGCTTGTTGTTCTGGGCATATTTTTCGGCTACTGATTTCTTGCTGCCATAGATTGTAAAATCAGGATTAGCTGCAGTTGTTTCATCGCCCCACTCGTCGTTCTGAGTGATGTAACCGAAAGCAAGGCTGTCTATGTATGTAACACTTTTCGGAACCGTAATGCCGGTAAGGTTTGTACAATTATAAAACGCATCGTACCTGACAGTTCTTAAACCTTCAGGAAGCACTACATTTTTAAGACCTGTACAGTTATAGAAAGCATAACCGCCGATCTCGCTTACGCCTTTTTCAATATTCAGGTAGGACAGATTCTGACAGTTATTGAAGGCTCCGTAACTGATTGTTTTTACGCTGCCGGGAATGGTAATGCTTTCGAGTCCGGTGCAGTTTGAAAACGCATATTCATTGATATATTCAACAGAAGAAGGAATTGTAACATTCTTCAGACTCTTGCAGTTATAAAACGCATCATAGCCGATAGATGTGATACCATCAGCAATCGTTACGTCTGTAAGCTTTTCACATCCGCTGAACAAATATCCGGGAACAGTTTTTACACTATTTGGAATATTGGCTTTTTTCAGGTTTTTGCAGTCTTGGAAAGCCTCCGATTCAATATAGGTCACGCTGTTCGGAATGGTAATTCCTGTCAGACCTTCACGTCCGCTGAAATCTGAACTGTAGATAGAGGTTACCGTATTCGGAACGATATAATCGCCCTGTCTGCTTTCAGGATAATAGATGATTTCCGTCTTATTCCTATTGAGCAATACACCGTCTTCAGAGGAATAATATATATTGGCATTATCTACATTGACCCCTGTCAGGCCCTTGCAATTATTAAATACATTGCTGTAGACATTGGTAACACTGGCAGGCATATTGTACACACCGGTTTTGTTTGACGGAATCCAAATAACAGAGGTCTTATCTTTATTGTATAATACACCGTCATCCGATACATATTCTTTATTGGATGCATCAACATTGATTTTTGTCAGTTTTTCGCATCTGTAGAATACATTGCTGCCCAGGTATGTTACCTTGGCCGGAATTGTAATACTTGTAAGGCTGCTGCAGTTATAAAATGCATCATCCTCAATTTCAGTCAGAGTAGCCGGCAGAGTGACACTGTTCAGCTTCTGGCAGTTACTGAAGGTATACTCCTGAAGCACTGTGATATTTGCAGAAATATTTGCGCTTGTAAGATTGGTACAGCCACTGAATGCATAACTGCCGATGGAGGTTACACTGCTTGGTATGGTAATGCTTTGCAGACTTGAACAGCCACTGAATGCATCACTGCCGATGGAGGTTACACTGCTTGGGATGTTGATGCTCTTCAGATTGTAGCAGTAGTAGAATGCGTCATATCCGATCGATTTGATCGTATTCGGCAGTGTCACTGTTCTCATATTCCTTTCTTCGAAGGCATTTGAGCCAATGCCTGTAACAACATGGCCGTCTATTTTTTCAGGAACGATAACATTTGCATAGTTACCGTAATATCCATTTATTGTACAGGTTCCGTCATCGTTGGTATAGTAATAGAAGCTGTTTTGACTGCTTGTGGCCTGTGCAAAAGTTTTCGTGGTAACGATATTACCGGATTTATCTTTGATATCAACTTTTCTTGCTGTTGCATCATAAGAAATACTCAGATCAAGCGGTTTCAGTATTTTAGCACAATAATCAATAAAAGTAGTGATCTGTGCAGCTGTCATATCATCAATATAAGCAACTTCCTCTAAAACAAGGTAGGTTTTCAGTTCCTGAATGTTGCTGATGATTTGATCAGCCTGTGCATCGGTAACATTGACACTCAGAAAATAGTTTTCAACCTGATTAACATAACTTCCGTAAAGTCCTTTTTCATCACCGTTGATCAGAACACTGCTGTTCAGTTCATCCAGTATTCTCTGCTCAGCGGAATTGATGGATGTAGCCGCTACCGAAGAGCCGTTTGCATCATCGGCAGCAGAAACCGCACTGTTATCGCTTGTGAATCCGCCTGATACGACTGCTGTGCTGCCGAGTAGGATCGCAGCCATAAGAGCAGCCAGAATCCTTTTTTTCATTTGTTTTTCTTTTTTCATTTTTCAAAATGCCTCCTGATGATTTTTGGTTTGTGCGCAAGTATATCATTTTTTACTTTTTTCTTTTATGTATTTAATGAATAGTTTATAGTAACATAAATGAATCACTTTGCACCTGCATTTTATATTATAAACACAAATACAAAAATTGTCAATAGAAAAAATCAATTTTATGATATCTTATTTAATTCCGAAATAGTATTTCCCCCTATTTCAAATCCAGTTCCATATATCTTCGGTATGTTTGAAAGCCTGCACTTTCATAGAACGTCAGAGTACCCTCGTTAAACTCCCACATATCAAGTTCAATTCTTTCAAAGCCTTTTTCTGCACCCTCTTCCCGTAATTGATTGATACGCATTTGTATAAATGTATCAAGTTCTTTTTCGGTTGATTTTTGAAATGTGATTGACATGACCATACCTCCGAATTTGATTTGTTATTGCATTATTTAAGAAAAATATCATTGTTCCTCCGTTTTGTTACTGTGCTGCAAATAGAAAAAGCTTTAAAAAGCGCAGTAATTGTTTCATCTACTGCGCTTTCGATACGATTTGATTTTGAAGAGTGGATAAAGGTTCGAGTCAAAAATTTGCTACAGATTTCCGTTTGCAGGATTATCGAGAACTTTTCCGTTTTCGGAAAAACGAGAGCCGTGACACGGACAGTCCCACGAATGTTCTGCACTGTTCCATTTCAGCGCACAGCCCATATGAGGACATCTTTTCTTTGAAATGGTCAAAAGATTTTTTGTTGCTTCAAAACCGTTGACAAAAAGCTGCGGATTCAGAATACTTCTTGACGGACTGAATATATCCGCAAAATCGTTTGTTTTTCCTGTTATCATGTCACTGAGGATCATAGCCGATACCATTGAGCCAGTCATGCCCCATTTATTAAATCCGCTTGCAACATAAAAATCCGGCGTGTTTTTGGAATATTGACCAATGTAGGGAATAGAATCAAGGCTCATACAATCCTGTGCTGCCCAGTGAAGAATTTCTTTTGATTCCGGATAGTTTTTTCCGGCAAATCTGCGAAGTTCATTCCAACAGCCGCTTTTCTTGCCCGTTCGTTGTCCTCCGCCGCCCAAAAGCAGCACATTATTGTAATTTCTGAATGATAAGCCTGTTCCGCTCTGATCTACATACATACCATCAACATTCTGAGCATTTTCAAGAGCAATGACATAGGAACGGTGCTGATACAGCTTTAAAAAATAACTGCCGTGTTTATTGATAAACGGAAAATGTGTTGCAGCGATCACTTTGTCAGCAATAATTTTACCGTGATTAGTTACAGCCGTGTTGCCGACCATTTCACTTACGAATGTATTTTCGCATATATTCAGATTTTTTGATATTGCTGCAATGAATTTCAGCGGATGAAATTGTGCCTGAGAAGAAAATTTAACTGCGCCGGCTGTTTGCAGCGGTAACGATATATTCTCGCATAGCTTGGCATGATATCCGATCCGTTCAAGAGCTTCCATTTCTTTTTCAAGCTTGTTTCTGTCGCTTGTTGAATAGACATAATTGTCTTTGACCTCATAATCACAGTCGATATTTTTACAAAGTCTTGAATACTGGTTCAAAGCTGCCTGATTAGCAGTCAAATATTTTTGTGCAGTTTCTGCACCACTGCTTTTTAATATTTTCTGATAGATCAGACCATGCTGAAAGGTGATTTTTGCAGTAGTGTTTCCGGTGATACCCGAACAAATTCTGTTTTTCTCCACAAGAGTATATTTGACCCCTTGCTGTTGTAAAAAATAAGCAATAAGAATTCCTGCCATTCCTCCGCCTATGATCAGCACATCGGTATGAATATCGCCCTGTTGATGAGGAAATTCCGGAAGAACATTCGTTTTTTGCCATAATGATTCCATAATTAGCTCCTTTTTGATACTCTTATATTACATAGTATAGCCAATTATAGAAATAATAAGCAGAAAGCCAGCAGGATTCAAGCTAAAATGTTTACAACTGTAAATGAACAATTAATAATATAACTTAAACTTCCCACACCAAAACCGTCCAAAAAGCTGATAACCAAGCCAAAAACAGATGATTAATTATGCAGCATTGCATGGAA
>CACYDD010000428.1 GCA_902773065.1 uncultured Ruminococcus sp.
ATTTTTAATTTTGTGACTTTTATGAGCTTCATCAGGCTCAGGAAGGTATTGAAAAGCTCACTGAAAATAATGATAAAAACAACACCCAGCGTTCCGAAAACAGGCAGGAGGAAATAGGTCATAATGACACGCAGAACGGAGTCAATCACGTTGTAAAGTAAATAACTTGTCTGTTGGTTCAGCCCTTTGAGCATACCATCAACACTGCTGTCCAGATACATAAGAGGAACAACAGGTGCGAGGGCGGCAATATAAAAGCCTGCACTGCTGTTGTTGTATAGTACAGAACCGATCTCATTGGCAAAGAAGATAAACAGAAACATGACAGGCAAAGAATATTTCAGCGTGGCGGAGATCATACGCTGTGAAATATGCCTGATTCCATTTTTGTGTCCGAGGGTATCTGCCTGTGACATTTCCGTGATGATCAGTGAGGCAAAGGGCAGAATGAAAACAGAGGGGAAAACGATCACAGGCATTGCCATGCCGCTGATAATGCCGTATTCAGAAAGTGCCGTTCCGCGCTGTGCGCCGTACTTCATCAGACCCACAGGGATCAGCATATTTTCCGCCGCCGCAAGCGCACTCCGTAGCCCTGAGCTTGCCGTGCAGGGGAGTGCAATAGGCAGAGACGATCTCAGCAAGGAAGTTTCGGGTTTGTTTTTTTCCTTGATGCGTATCACATCAAAAAAGTAAATGGCAAAGCTGTAAAAGAATGACAGGATTTCCGCCGCAGTCGTGCCGAGTGCCGCCGCACAGAGGGGGTCAAAGCCTTTTGGAGTAAGGTATGTAAAAGCAAACACACATACTCCGATTTCGGAGATCTGCTCTAAAATCTGCTCACCCGAGATTCTGAGCATTTTTCTTTTTGCAGTGAAATAACCTCTCACCGCCGCCGAAAACGCCGCAAACGGCAGAGATACCGCCAGAATCCGCAAAGGTGCGGCACTTCTTCCGATATCTGTTACGGCACAGGACAGAAGCTCCGCCGAAAAAAAGAGAATGACTGCAAGCACAAGACCGACAGCCGAGGAAAATCCTATCAGTTTCGATGCCGTATATTTTGCCCTGTCTGCTTCACCTTTTGCCAGAAAATCCCCGACAAGCCTTGTTGCCGTAACGGAAATGCCCGAAGTTGATATCAGCAGGAAAAAAGCATACACCGTCAGTATCAGCTGATAGATACCCAGTACTTCCGTCCCGACCATGCCCGTCAGCCACACCCTGAACATCATCGACAGACTGCGTATCAGAAGCGAACACAAAGCCATGATCAACCCATTCTTCAAAAATAATCTCTTCTGTATAATACCAACTCCCTGATTATAAATTATTACTATATAAATGTGATAACAAATTATTATGAAATTCCTTGACTGAAAGGAACAGATGGGGTAAAATTGAAACGTCTGAAAAATTATTATGGAGAATATTATGTGGAAACTGAGAAGATTTTTAAAGCAATATAAAATTTATATGATCATCGGTCCTTTGTGCAAATTTACCGAGGCAGTTCTGGAACTGCTGATACCGCTGATTACGGCGGATATCATTGATGTTGGTGTGAAAAACGGAGATACCGCCTATGTGTGGTCGCACGGTGCATTGATGGTACTTTTAGGGGCATTGGGACTGAGCTTTGCGCTTGTCTGCCAGAAATCGGCGTCAATCGCTTCACAGGGGTTTGGTACACAACTGAGAAATGCCATGTTCGAGCACATCAATACACTTTCTCATGCCGAGCTTGACAAGATCGGAACACCTTCCTTGATCACAAGAATGACCAATGATATCAACCGTCTCCAGCTTGCGGTAGCAATGCTGATAAGGCTTGTGGTAAGAGCACCGTTTCTTGTCATAGGTGCATTGGTAATGGCAATCAGCATTGATCTGAAATTGTCAGTGATTTTTCTGATCGCTTCTCCGCTGATCGCACTGGTGCTGTATCTGGTCATGAATAAATCTTTACCGTTTATCAGAACCGTGCAGGAACGTCTGGACAGGGTATCACTGCTTTCAAGAGAAAATCTTTCAGGCAACAGAGTGATTCGTGCCTTTGACAAACAGGGAAGTGATACAAGTCGTTTTACCGATGCCAATGACGAACTTGCGGAAATGTCTTTGAAAGTAGGACGTATCTCTGCTTTGCTGAATCCGCTGACCTATATCATAGCACAGGCGGCGATCATTGCGATCGTGTGGTTTGGTGCTTTCAGTGTGGATTCGAGCGAGCTTCAGACAGGTCAGGTCATTGCCCTTGTCAATTATATGACGCAGATACTGCTTGCTATGATTGTTGTATCCAATCTTGTTGTGATTTTTACAAAGGCGTTTGCCAGTGCGGCGAGAGTCAACGAAGTATTTGACACAAAACCGTCCGTCGCTGAAGGAACACAACAAGAAATTACAGCGGCTGAAAATGCACCTGCTGTAGAATTCAGCAATGTTTCATTCGGTTATCAGGGCGGAGGATATGCTGTTAAGGGAATAAGCTTTACAGCAGAAAAGGGTATGACAATCGGTATCATCGGTGGTACGGGTTCGGGTAAATCAACGCTTGTCAGCCTGATACCGCGGTTTTACGACCCTGATGAGGGTATGGTATTGATTGATGGAATTAACTGTAAAGAATATAGCTTTACACAACTAAGGAGCAAAATGGGAATCGTTCCGCAGAAGGCAGTTCTGCAAAGTGGAACAGTAGAATCCAATCTGCTTTGGGGAAAGCCGGACGCAACAGATGACGAAATTGAAAAAGCGTTGAAAATTTCACAGTCCTATGAATTTGTGGAAAAGCTTCCCGAAAAAACCATGACGAAAATCAATGCAGGAGGTACGAATCTTTCGGGTGGTCAGCGGCAAAGACTGACGATTGCAAGGGCATTGGTACGCAGTCCCGAAATACTGATTTTAGACGATAGTGCAAGTGCGCTGGATTTTGCAACGGATGCCGCCCTGAGAAAAGCACTTGCAAAGGAAACATCCGATATGACGGTCTTTATTGTTTCACAGCGAGTGGGAACGGTGCGCTATGCGGATAAAATTCTTGTGCTTGATAACGGAGAGCTTGTGGGTCAGGGCAGACATAACGAGCTTGTCAAAAACTGCGGACTGTATCGTGAAATTTGCCTTTCACAGCTGAAAGAGGACGAAATTCTGAACGGGGAGGAAAGAGCATGAAAAAGGAAAAAAACAACCGTAAAGATACCCTGAAAAGACTTCTTGCTTATGCCGCTCCTTACAGAAAATATATTATTGCGGCTCTGATTTTCGCCGTACTGTATGTATCCCTGAACCTGACTGCTCCGATCATTATCGGTTATGCACTGGATAAAGCGGTAGAAAAGGGGAATGTGGATTTTGGGGGCATTGCGAATCTTCTTCTGATAATAGCGGCAGTGGTGGTTTGCTCTGCGGTGTTTCAATGGCTGATGGATCTGTCTACCAACACAGTAGCGTATTTTACCATGCGTGACCTCAGACGTGATATCTATTCCAAATTCAACAGCACGGAGCTGAAATACATAGACAGCAGTCCTCACGGAGATCTGATCGGCAGAATGATCAACGATGTTGACAGCGTGGGAGACGGTTTGCTGCAGGGCATTACACAGCTGTTTTCGGGTTCGGTGATGATTATTCTGACACTCAGCTTTATGCTGTACCTGAATCCGTTTATTGCCCTTGTGGTCGTAGTCATTACGCCGCTTTCCATATTCGTAGCCTCGTTTATTACAAAAATCTCAAGAAAACAGTTTATCGATCAATCGAAAACACAGGGGGAACTGACAGCCTATATCGAAGAATATGTCGGTCAGCAGAAGCTGGTGAAAGCTTTCGGTTATGAAAATCAGTCGGTGGAAAATTTTGCAGAAATCAACGAAAGGCTGCGTATCAGCGGACAAAAATCACAGTTTTATTCATCCCTTGCCAATCCCAGCACAAGATTTGTCAACAGCCTTGTAACGGCGGCAGTGACGATCACAGGTGCATTAAGTGCCATTGGCGGTACACTGTCGGTAGGTCAGATCGCTACCTTTATTACCTACTCCAATCAGTACACAAAGCCGTTCAATGAAGTAACAGGTGTTATCCCGCAGATACAGGCGGCATTGGCAGGGGCAGACAGGGTATTTACGCTTCTTGACAAACCCGATCAGAAACCCGAAAAAGAAAATGCTGTTGTGCTTGAAAACTGCAACGGAAAGATCGATATCGAAAATGTTTATTTTTCATACACTCCCGAAAAAAAGCTGATCACGAATTTCAACCTTCATGTAAAACCCGGTCAGCGTGTTGCCATTGTAGGACCGACAGGCTGCGGAAAAACAACATTAATTAACCTGCTGATGCGGTTTTATGATATTGACAGCGGCAGTATCATGATCGACGGAAAAAGTATTTATGACATTACAAGAAGCTCTCTGAGAACAAAATACGGAATGGTATTGCAGGAAAGCTGGCTTTATCATGCTACGATCAGAGAAAATATTGCCTACGGTAAACCGCAGGCAACGCTTGACGAGATCAAAAAAGCAGCTAAAAAGGCCTATATCGATCACTTTATTGAATGTCTGCCTGACGGCTATGACACGATCATCACCGAAGAAGGAGCGAATCTTTCACAAGGACAGAAACAGCTTATCTGTATCGCAAGAGTTATGCTCTGCGATCCGCCCATGCTGATCCTTGACGAAGCAACAAGCTCTATTGATACACGAACGGAAATCAAAGTTCAGCAGGCATTCAGCAATATGATGAGGGGAAGAACCTCCTTTATCGTTGCTCACAGACTTTCCACCATCAAAGAAGCCGATGTGATCCTTGTCATGAAAGACGGCAACATCATCGAACAGGGCAGCCATGATACCCTTATGAAAAAAGGCGGATTCTATCACGACCTTTACAACAGCCAGTTCAAAAGCAACTGAACGAAGTGCGGAGTGTGAAGAGTGGAGTTGCAGCATGGGAGATCAAACTACCCCAAGCCAAACAATTCCACTTTCCAAATTCCACATTGATAAAAAAGGCAAAAAGAAAAAGCAGAACCCGGTTCTGCTTTTGCAATGACACAATATGAAATTGTTATGTCAAAAAACTTTCAGATCAAACGCCTGCGTTCAGTCTGCGAGCCAGAGAAGATTTCTTTCTTGATGCTGTGTTCTTCTTGATAATTCCCTTAGCAGCCGCTTTGTCGATCTTTTTGATCGCAGTACGTACAGCCTGATCCTTATCTGCAGCATTTGTCTCTATAGCAGCATTGGCTTTTTTGATTTCTGTTCTCATAGCACTTGTGAAAGTCTTGTTTCTTGCTGTTTTAGCAGCAGCAACCTTTACACGCTTTTTCGCTGATTTGATATTTGGCATAATTACACCTCCTTACGCTGACAGTTGCGTACAGTTTATATTAGCATTATTTTGTAAAAATTGCAAGAGTTTTTTTAAATTTATTTTCTGAGAGCCGAAATAATATCAATTACGATAAATTAGATGTTTTATTTTTGGATATTTTATGTAGATTTTTTTGCGATAATGTGATACAATGAATAAGTTACGATAACTGCAAGGAGGTTTCATGATGACAAATTCCCGTGCGCTGCGTACGGTAAAGGAAAATCTGTGCCTGCAGACATTTCTGTGGGGTGTGGGTCTGTCCTTTCTGTTTTTTTTCCCCTGGATCATATACAGCAGCGGATATTTTTTCTTTTATGGTGATTTTAATGTTCAGCAGATTCCGTTTTATCAGATGATACACGACAGTATACAAAACGGCAATATCGGCTGGAGCTATACGACCGATCTCGGAGCAAATATCATAGGCTCGTATAGCTTTTATATGATAGGCAGCCCGTTTTTCTGGTTTACCATGCTTTTTCCCAGCCAGGTGGTGCCGTATCTGATCGCACCCCTGCTGATGGTGAAATTCGGTTTTGCTTCCATGTTTGCCTATACTTTTCTGCGGCGTTATGTCAGAGAACAAAGATATGCGATGTTCGGGGCATTGCTGTATGCTTTTTCGGGATTCGGCATTTACAATATATTCTTCAATCATTTTCATGAGGCAATGATCACTTTTCCGATGATGCTGACCGCTATCGATATGTTTATTTATGATAAGCGCAAGGGGGCAGTGGCGATTACAATATTTGCTGCTGCAATGGTCAATTACTATTTCTTTGCCGGTCAGGCAGTGTTCATCTTTATTTACTGGTGTTTCCGCATGGTAACAAAAAGCTATAAGATGACAGTCAAGGAATTTCTGCGCTTTGCACTTGAAATTATTGTCGGCTTCCTCGGGGCAGGGATCATCATTGTTCCGTCTGTTTTTGCCGTTCTGCAGAATTCGAGAGTCAACAATTTCCCCTATGGCTGGAATGCAGTTGTCTATTCAAGTCAGCAGCGTTATCTGTTGATTATTGAAACTTTCTTCTTTCCGCCCGATATGCCGGCTTATGCGAATTTTGCGCCGGATTCCAATGCAAAATGGGGAAGTGTGGCAGGCTGGCTGCCGCTGTTCAGTATGGTCGGTGTTTTTGCTTTCTACAGTCTGCGTACCCACAAATGGCTGCGAAAGCTCATCCCGTTCCTGTTTGTCATGGCACTTGTGCCGATTTTCAATTCGGCATTTCAGCTGTTTAATGCGACTTATTATGCAAGATGGTTCTATATGCTGACCCTGATGCTCTCCATGGCAACAGTGATCACGCTTGATCATGAAGAAACCGAGTACAGAACGGCACTCATCAGAACATTTGTCATTACAACAGTAATAACCATACTTGTCGGATTTCTTCCTGAGGATTCATGGAGCAATACGGAATCGAAGCACGAGCTTGGTCTTGTAAAATACACAGACAGATTCTGGGTATGGGTTGCGATCGCTTTTGCGGGGCTTGCAGCGTTGAGCGTTGTTTTGTGCCTGAGAAAGAATAAAAAGCTGTTTATGAGGGTAACTTCTATTGTACTTTCTGTGCTGATCGTGGGCTATGCCAATGTGCTGATCGGTGTGGGAGTCGTGAATGCCAATTATAAATACGACTTTATCGCAGGCGTAGCTATGAACAACAAGGGCGTGTTTGATCAGGAATTCAAGGATATTCATAATGTCCGTTCCGATTTTTATGAGGATATGGACAATATGGGAATGTACTGGCAGATCCCGACGATACAGGCGTTTCAGAGTATTGTGCCCGGTTCGGTAATGGATTATTATAAATCCATCGGCGTAGAAAGAAGTGTCGGTTCACGTCCCGAAACCGATGTTTACGGAATCAGAAGCCTGCTTTCGGTAAAGTATCTGTTTGATTACACAGGCGATAAAAAGAGTTTCGTCAATACGATGAAAACAACAGAAATGCCGGGTTGGAAATATGTCACAACAAAAAATAAATACAGAGTATACGAAAACGAATATTATATTCCTTACGGTTTTACTTATGACGAATATGTAACACAGGAAGAGTTTGAAAGTGTTACGGAATCCGACAGACACCTTCTGATGCTGAAGGCAGTTGTTCTGACAAAAGAACAGGCAAAAATCTACGGCAGATTTTTAAAGCACTGCAGTGATATTTCAGACTATGAATATACTGAAGAAGCGTATTTTGAGGATTGTCAGAATCGCAAAAAGAATGTATGCTCGGATGTGAAATTTGAAAATAACAGAATTTCTGCGAAGTTTACCGCAGGAAACCAAGATGAACTGGTATTTTTCAGTGTTCCTTATGAGGACGGCTGGAGCGCAGAGGTAAACGGTTCTGCGACAAAAATCGAAAAAGTCAATGTCGGCTTTATGGCAGTCAGAGTGCCGGCAGGAAAGACGTCGGATATTGTTTTCAGCTATTCCACTCCGGGACTCGGACTCGGTGCTTGTGTAACAGGCGCAGGCGTTGTATTGTTTATTCTTTATATGGTTGTTTGGAAAGCACCTGTCAAGAAGAAAAAGGTTTATATGAATTATATCGAGGACGATGTGACCGACTTTGATTCTGATTATCATACAGCAGAGCTTCTGGAGAAATATCAGAGCGACGTGATCAGTTCGGCATCAGAAGCGAAGTCTGAAAAGGAAAATTCCAAAGAAAAACAGCCTGTAAAGCCGGATGATGATGTCACAGAAAGAGACTAGGGGCTAGGGACTATAGACCAAGAGTAGGGTTCAGGTTAATGGACAGGAGAGGGCTGATTTTATTACAGTACGTTTGAAGAGAAAAAACTTACTCAGGTTAAAACTCTATCCCCGTCTTCCGGATTACGTATATTTTTTATTAAATTCAGGAAAAATAAACCGTTTTTATATTGAAATTTTCGGAAAATTATGTTATATTTACTATGATGTATTTTGCATATCCCAAAAAGGGAAGGTTAAATCGTCGTATGGCGTTATTCTGTATGGATGATGCTGTAAATATATCTCAAAAGGAGAAGATACCAATGGCAAAGTTTACAGAAATTGAAAAGGTTATCGGCAGAGAAATTCTCGACTCCAGAGGAAATCCGACAGTTGAGGCTGAGGTTTATCTCGTTGACGGTACAGTAGGCAGAGGCACAGCTCCGAGCGGTGCTTCAACAGGTGAATTCGA
>CACYDD010000429.1 GCA_902773065.1 uncultured Ruminococcus sp.
ATTCATCAGCAGACAGTTGATCCAGGTCAGAAGGTGAATTAATTTTATTTAAGATACTTTCATCTGCCATTTTCACTATCTCCAAAAATTCAAAAATATATTTACAAATAACATTTCTATTATACTACTTTTTTGTTAAAGATTCAATCAATTTTCCCGATTTAAAAGATAGTAGGCGAAATTTCTGAGCTTTTCTGTGTCATTTTCAAATATATCAAGTGCGTTTACTGCATTTTCCGTCAATTCTGCACTCAGTCTTTTACATTCCTCAATACCGAGAAGTGCGGCATAGGTTGATTTTTCATTTTCGTCATCACTACCGACAGGCTTTCCTAGTGTTTCTGTACTGGAAGTAATATCCAGAATATCGTCAATGATCTGGAAAGCAAGACCAATATTGTCGGCATAGCTGCAAGCCGCATCAAGCTGCTCTTTGGTCGCTCCTGCGGAAATACAGCCAAGCTTGCAGGCAGCGATCATCAGTGCGCCGGTTTTTTTATTATCCATCTCTTTCAGGTGATCAACCGAAACACTTTTGCCTTCACTTTCAAGGTCAATCATCTGACCGCCGAGCATTCCGTCTGCTCCCGCATATAATGCAAGAACCTTTGCAGCCTGCGCACATTTTTCATATCCGTTTAATTCAATCGCTTTAGCGGAAAGAGCCGTTTCAAACGCAAGCGTCAGAAGCCCGTTTCCGGCAAGCAGTGCTGTCGCTTCACCGTAAACTTTATGGTTGGTAGGCTTTCCTCTTCTGAGATCGTCATTATCCATACAGGGAAGATCATCGTGGATCAGCGAATAGGTGTGTATCATCTCGATTGCACAGGCAAAGGGCATTGCGGCTTCTTCACTTCCTCCGCAAAGCTTTGCAAATTCCAGTACCAGCATGGGACGCACCCTTTTTCCTCCTGCCATCAGACTGTATTCCATTGCTGACACAAGCTTTTGTATATTTTCATTTTCGACTTTCGGCAGATATGACAAAAGTTCCTGTTCTATATTACTCATCATCCAATCTCCGTTTCTTCAATCTCCGTGATATCTGTAATTTTTTGTTCCGCCTTTTTCAGAACCTCATAACAGGCAGAAGTCAGCTTTGTTCCCTCTTCAAAAAGCTTCATGGATTCGTCAAGCGAAATATTTCCGCTTTCCAGCTTTTCTACAATTTCTTCCAGTCTTGCAACGGATTTTTCATAATCCACTCTTTTCATTGTCAAGCGTCCTTTCTGTTACGGTACAGTCTGCACTGCCGTCTGCAAATTTTATATTGATTTTACTGCCAATTTTAATTTTTTCCGCTGAGGGTATTACATTTCCATTTTCTGAAGCAATCGCATAACCCCTTGAAAGCACTCTTAGCGGACTGAGTGCATCAAGCTTTGATGTCAGTGCGGAAAACTGATGCGTTTTATCCGAGAGGCAGTTCCTATATGCCGATTTCAACTGTGATGTCAAAAAGTCAAGATGAATCTGTTTTTCTCTGATTATTTCGTCGGACGAACGCAGTACACTTGCGGAAGCAATACTGTCAAGCCTGCTCTTCTCCACAGTGACACGCATTTTCACCGCTGAGATCATTTTTCTTTGATAATATTCTAAATTTTCATAAAGTGCTCCGTCCTCGGGTGAAACCAATTCAGCTGCAGCCGAAGGTGTGGAAGCCCTTACATCGGAAACAAAGTCACAGATCGTAAAATCTGTTTCGTGACCTACTCCCGATACAATGGGTATTTTTGAATCATAGATCGCTCGTGCCAGACCTTCATCATTGAAAGCCCATAAATCTTCTATCGAACCGCCGCCCCTGCCGATAATAATAACATCGGCACAACTCAGTCGGTTAAATTGTTTGACCGCTTCGGTAAGCTGAGCAGCGGCATTTTCGCCCTGAACAAGTATAGGACACATGATGATCTCACCGATTGGATACCGCCGTTTCAGAATACGGCAGATATCCTGCACGGCTGCACCTGTGGGCGATGTAATAACACCGATTCTTTTTGGAAACAACGGCAAAGGCTGTTTATGTTCGGAATCAAACAGTCCCTCTTCTGTCAGCTTACGTTTGAGCTGCTCGAAAGCCATACTTAATGCGCCGATTCCGTCTGGCTGCATATCCTCAATATAAAACTGATACTGTCCCGAAATATTATAAACCGAAACATACCCCCTGACCAGAACTTTCATACCGTCCTCAGGTCTGAATTTCAGCCGTGAAGCATTTCCTGCAAACATCACTGCCCTGACAGTACATTTTTCATCTTTCAGCGACAGATATAAATGCCCTGTTCTGTAATGATCTGTAAAGTTTGAAATCTCTGCTTTCAGATAAACAGACCTGAGATTTTTATCATTGTCAAGCAGGGATTTAATATAAAAATTTAACTGTGAGACCGTTAAAACTGCCATAATCGCTTTCTCCCAAAAAATTATTGAAATCTGATCTGTGCTTCCTGCACATCGGGGAGGTCAATACCGAGGTGCAGACAGCCTGCTCTTGTGATACACCTTCCTCTTGGTGTTCTGTTCAGAAAACCAATCTGCATCAGATACGGCTCAATGACATCTTCTATTGTTACCGCTTCTTCACCGATCGCTGCCGCAAGCGTTTCAAGACCGACAGGACCGCCTTTATAGAATTTGACAATCGCATTCAGCATACGGCGGTCATTAGAATCCAATCCCAGTTCATCGATTTCAAGCCGTTCCAAGGCAATTTGCGCTGTTTTCAATGTAATCACACCGTCCGACATTACCTGCGCAAAATCCCTGACACGCTTTAACATCCGGTTAGCGATACGGGGTGTACCTCTTGAACGTGAAGCAATTTCCAATGCACCGTCAGGCTCAACAGGTATTCCAAGAATATTGGCACTGCGGTTGACAATCATTGCCAGCTCTTCGGGGGTATATAATTCCAAACGCAGCGTGACACCGAAACGGTCACGCAAAGGAGCTGTCAGCTGACCTGCTCTTGTTGTGGCGCCGACAAGCGTAAAATGCGGCAGCGGCAGATGATAGGACGCAGCCATCTGACCCTTTCCAGTCACAATATCAATCGCAAAATCTTCCATTGCCGGATATAGTATTTCCTCAACTGCCCTTGATATGCGGTGTATTTCATCAACAAAAAGTACATCACCTTCGTTGAGGTTTGTCAGTATCGCAGCAAGGTCACCGGGTTTTTCGATAGCAGGTCCCGATGTGATTCTAAGATTGACACCAAGCTCATTGGCAATAATGCCCGAAAGGGTCGTTTTACCAAGTCCCGGAGGTCCATACAGCAAAACATGGTCGAGCGTTTCCCCTCTTTGCTTTGCCGCTTCTATAAATACCGCAAGGTTTTGTTTTGCCTTTTCCTGACCGATATAGTCATCAAGGGTTTTAGGGCGAAGCGGATTATCGTTATCGTTTTCCCCCATAATTTCTGTCGGGGAAACAATCCTATTTTCAAAATCAAAATCTTCCATTCTGTTTTTCCTCGTTTATTACTTCTTTCCGATTGCTTTCAGCGTTTCGCCTATAATACGTTCTACCGGCAGATTCGGGTCAATATTTCCCATAAACGGTGTTACTTCATCCGGTGCATAACCAAGTACGGCAAGCGCACCGAGAGCTTTTGAAATATTTCCCTCAGCAGAAACTGCTGATGCACTGACATTGGAAGGCATACTCACCGTGCCTGTCGGTGTAATATTTTTCACCTTATCCTTTAATTCCAGAATAATTCTCTGTGCCAGCTTATTACCCACTCCGCTTGCCTTTGTCAGTGTTTTGCTGTCGCCCGAAGATACGGCTACTGCGATCTGTTCAGGTGTGAGTTCGGAAAGCAGTGCTATCGCTACTTTTGCACCGACTCCACTGATTGTTGTCAACAGCTTAAAGCAGTTCAGTTCACTTGTATCGGCAAAGCCGCAAAGCTCTACGGCATCTTCACGCACAATCATGTGGGTATAGACCATCGCTTGCTCTCCTGTGCGTGGAAGCTGGCGCATGGTATTCATTGTAGTTAGACATTTATATCCGACTCCGCCGCACTCTATCACAACGGCATTTGGTTCGGTATGGATAATTGTTCCGTTAAGACTGTAAATCATATTTCATCCTCTATTCATTATTTTTGACCGTGAAATTCCTTTTCCACATAGGCAATTTCCTGTATTC